>CAIOJG010000059.1 GCA_903858555.1 Candidatus Magasanikiibacteriota bacterium | reverse complement strand
CACAACACCATCATTCAACTTTCCGGCAAATTCATCGGAACTTTTTTTGGTCTTTTGACCGTTCTTTTGATGATCCGCGGTCTTGGAGCGGAAAAATTTGGTTGGTATACTACGGCGATTGGTTTTTTACAGTTTGTCGGCATCTTTAGTGATTTTGGTTTCATGATTACCACCGCCAACATGCTGTCGGAACCAATTTTTGATAAAGAAAGATTACTAAATACCTTATTTACTTGGCGCTTGTTGACAGCCGCAGTTTTTCAAGGACTTTCTCCATTGATATTTTTATTCTTCCCTTATCCAATTGAAGTTAAAATCGCTGTAGCCATTACGGCCGTATCATTTTTTGCTATTAGTGTCGGTCAGGTCTTTAGTGGTTATTATCAGCAACGTCTACAAACTTACATCATCACCATCGGTGAATTTGTGGGCAGAATTTTACTTTTAATCAGTGTATTTTTATTGACCAGATACCACGGTGGTTTTGTCTGGATTATGGCGGCGATTACTTTTTCCTCGGTTTTCAATATCCTTTATTTATTTTACAAAATGCCTAAATTGCATTTTTGTTTTGATAAAGAAATCACCAAAGCCATTTTTACTAAAATTTCACCAACCGCGCTTTGCATTATCTTCAACGCTTTTTATTTGCAAGGCGACCGCGTCATTTTACCGCTCTATGTAAACCAAACTCAGGTAGGTTTTTATGGAGCGGCCTATCGTGTCCTGGACATCATCGTACAAATTGCGGCCATGGTGATGGGAATTATGTCACCACTACTCGCCTATTTTTATTCTCGTTCCCAAAAAGAAGAATTCAACCAACACTTGCAAATGTCTTTTGATATGATGGCAATGATTTTAATTCCGATGATGATTGGTGCTTATACTTTAGCCGAACCAATTATGCGTTTTGTTGGTGGCAGTGAATTTACCGGATCCGGGAAAATTTTACTCTGGCTCAGCTGGACGATTCTCGGCATTTGTTTTGGCATAGTTTTTGGCTATACTTCATTGGCAATAAACCGCCAACGCCAAGCGGTTTGGATTTATCTCATTGACGCGATCCTGAGTTTAATTGGATATTTTTATTTTATTCCTCGTTACGGCATCTTTGGAGCAGCTGGCGTCACAATTTTTTCCGAAGTTTTTGCCGGTCTTAGCTTGATGTCGCTGGTCATTTATCACACGCGTTTTATACCAAAACTCAAAGCCATCTTTAAAATATTTTTTGCGGCTTTTATCATGTACCTGGCCATCTTTTTTTACAACTCTCCACACGTCTTATTATCTATTGCACTGGGCGGCGTCGTTTACGGATTGATGACGATTTTATTACAAACAATTTCCACAAAAACTTTCAAAGAAGTTTGGCAGCTTAAAAATTGAGCTAATCCAGTTTTTTTGATAAACTACTAACATAACTAAATTAATCAACTCTATGGATTTTTCCAAAATGCGACATTTAGTATTTTTCATACTACTGGGTGTTATCACCGCGGCTTTTTATACCATCATGAAACCGTTTTTTTATCCATTATTTTGGGCCGCCATTTTAGCCGGAATTTTTTATCCTTTTTATACTTGGCTTAATAAAAAAATAAAAAGCAAAAATTTGAGCTCACTAATTACCTTGGTCTTAGTATTTTCTATTATTGTTTTGCCCCTTATTGGTGTTGGTACGCTGGTGGTGAACGAAGCATTTGGTTTATATGGCCAAGCAGCTAAAAACAGCGTCGAGATTAATGATGCGCTCGTAAATATTACCAATTGGATAGAGCACAACCCATATGCTAAAACTCTACACTTAAACGAATCATTCTTGAGTCAAAAAGCAGTTGAGTACTATCAATCTTTTACCGGCTTTTTGGTAGACAGTGCGACCACATTTACTCAAAACTCGGTAATATTTACCGCAATGTTTTTCATAATGTTTTATGCTCTGTTCTTTCTTGTCCGTGATGGAGACAAAATTTTAAAGGGGCTAATGAGACTTATTCCAATCGGTGACAGATACGAAAGAATTCTTTACGGCAAATTTACTTCGACAGTAAGCGCCACAATAAAAGGAAGTTTGGTGGTTGGGCTGGTGCAAGGTACTCTGGGCTGGATTATGTTTACTTTAGCCGGGATACAGGGTTCACTTATCTGGGGAGTTCTGATGGTTTTACTTGCTACCATTCCCGGAATTGGATGTTCTATCGTCTGGATTCCTGTTGCTTTATTTTCTCTAATAACCGGGCACACCAAGGAAGGTTTGGGTATGCTCATTTTCGGAGTATTGGTCATAAGCACTATCGATAATTTTATCCGTCCACTTTTGGTCGGCAAAGATACACAGCTACACCCACTAATGGTTTTATTTTCCACACTTGGCGGTATTTTAACTTTTGGAATGTCCGGTTTTATTATCGGACCGGTGGTCGCTTCTCTACTGCTGGCTTTTTGGGAAATGTACGACGAGTACTTTAAAAAAGACCTGGATCACAATTAAACGTAATAAATTTAATAATCGGCTTGTAGTATTACTAGAGACGAAGTTTGATGCATCACACTTTCATCTAAAATTATTAATCTAAATAATTTATATACTATATGCAAAATAAAGTTTTTCGTTATCTCTCTACCAGTGTTGTTTTAGCTTCCACTGTACTGGGCAGTACTTTGCTTACCGGGACGGCCTCGGCAGCAACCATTAAACCCTTTGGAATTGCCAGAGGAAAACATGTAATAAGCGGGCAGGCAAGAATTAAACCAACTGCTATCGGTTCTGTTTCCGCCATTAATGGAAATATTTTAACTATTACAAACAAAGCTGGGACCATCTATTCCATAGATGCCACCAACGCAAAAATCACCAGAGGCTTCGGAGCCAGCATTCAAACTTTAGCAATAACCGATATTAAAATTGCCGACAACATTAGTGTCGTTGGAACTGCTTCTGGCAATTCTATCACGGCTACCACCATCACAGATGGTATCGGTCGCATAAATTTCGGTCCGGAAGGCAGCGGCCGCGAAGAGGGCTCAGAAAATCCTGCCCAACAAAGCGCTGAAAATCAAGGACCAATGGCACGGATTGGAACTGGTATCTCTGGTACAGTAGCGTCAATTAACGGTTCAAGTTTTTCTATTACCACTCGTGGACATAGCAAAACTTCAACTTCGACTATTACTTACACTGTAAATACTGATGGAACCACCATATTTACCAAAGATGGCGCAAGCGCTACCCTCGCCGATGTGGCCACTGGTCAAAGAGTAATGATTGCCGGCACAAT
>CAIOJG010000058.1 GCA_903858555.1 Candidatus Magasanikiibacteriota bacterium | reverse complement strand
CGTTGGCACTACAAAAACCGCCACTAATAATACTCAAGCCATTACACCGACAAGCGCCTGTAACCTTATGGCAATCAATGCTTATGGCATAATGGAGCAAGACAACGCTGGCGGCCCTCCCGTCGCTCAGATTGGCCGCAATAGCAATTCTACTTTGATTGGAAATATTGGCGGCAGTCAAACAAATGGTGTCAGCAAAACTGTTACTTGGAATGCCGGTACTGATTTTAATAATCAAGATGTAAATAATTTAAAAGTTAGAGCTCGAGCGATAGATAAATTTACCAATCAGGGTGATTACGCGCAGTCCGCATCATTTGCGGTGGATACAAAAAATCCAGTGGTTGCCACTGTCACTGATTTATCATTCCAACCTCAAGGCGGCGATACGAGTGCAATTATTAGCGCGACCTTTAATGAAACTAATCCAGATACCAATCAATTATTTATCGCAGTTAGTGGTGGGGCATATGGTAGTGCAACTACTGGTACTGGAAATGCTGTGATCTTAAATAATCAGGTAGCTAATGCTGGTGTTACTTTGCAAGGTAATGATTATATTTCTAAAGTAAAAGTAGTGGAAACGGATTTGTATGGACGCAGTACAACCAATGAAAATACTTCTCCAAGCACGTCTTTGAAATATGTAAAACCATATACTCCAGCTGCACCAACCGTAGAAAATCCAACCGCTAGTACCGTGGATGTATCAATCAATAAAAATCCGGCTGAAGTTTCTGGTTTGGAATATGCGATTTTAGAAAATAGTTCCGGAAAATACGTTCAAGCGGATGGCTCACTTGGTAACAGTGCAGTTTGGCAGACAGGCACAACTTGGTCCACCATTACGGTCACTGGTTTGAGCGCTCCGGTTTCTAGTCATATCTTTAAAACAAAATCTCGTAACAGTAGTGATGTTGCTCACGCTATTAGTAGTGAAAGTAATTTATCGTCCAGTGCTTCCGCTGGTAATACTGCACCGACCGTGACAATAAATTCCGCAGCTCAGGTTGTTGGCAATAATTATGTTTTGATAAATTATTCCGGCACAGATTTAGAAAATAATAATGTCAATTTGGCAACTTATCAATATTCTTTAAATAATGTTGATTGGTTTACAATGACTGAAAAATCCGGAGTTGGTTCAAATGGAAAAAATAATTTAGCTTTCACCGCTACCGGTACAAACTTTGTATTTGCTTGGGATGCCGCGGCTGATTTGTCCAATTTGGAAAATGCAACAGTGCATATTCGGGTGATGGGCAATGACGGAGTATTGGATGGTAATTTAGCAACTAGTCCGGCTTTTGCGCTTGATTTGAAAGCACCACAAATTAGTAATGTAATGGCGTCGCAAAATTCATTGAGCCGTATTGTAACAGTTAACTACGATTTGGCGGATTTAACTGCTACCAATTTGACAGTAGCTTTGGATATTTCCTCTGACAACGGTTCGTCTTGGAGTGTGGCTACGACTTCGCTCAGTGGTAATATTGGAAGTGGTCAAACCACCGGAGTTGGTAAAACGATTACTTGGAATGCTGCTACGGATTTCAATAATCAGTTCAGCGCTAATTTGAAAGTGCGTGTGCGCGCCATTGATAATTTTGATAATCAAAGTGGTAATGTTGAATCGTCCGGTTTTTCATTGGATACAAGCGCGCCAAACATTTCCAATGTTACCGCCGGTCAATCGGCTGGCAGTAATAATGTAACAATCGCTTATGATTTGACCGATGATAATTCAACCAATCTCAACGTCGCATTAGAATTGTCTTCTGATAATGGTTCTACTTGGACTGTTGCGACCAGCACTGTGAGCGGAAATATTGGTGGTAGTCAGTCGGTCGGTTTTGGAAAAACAATTACTTGGAACGCTGGCACAGATTTTTCCAATCAATTTAATGACCATTTCCGAGCCCGTTTAAGAGCCTCAGATACTTTTGGAAATCAAAGTAGTGATTTTGGATCTGGAATTTTTACTGTAGATACTCAAGCGCCAATCATTACCAGTGTTGATGCGGCCCAGTCCAGTGGCAGTGGTGTGGTAGTGGTAAATTACAGTCTAACAGATGGTTCTGCCTTTAATAATTTTACAGAATTTAATATTTCCGATGACGGTGGTGCCTCTTGGAATGTAGCATCTACTTCGGTGAGTGGTGACATTGGCCCAAATCAAAATACCGGTGTTCGTACTTTTGTTTGGAATGCGCCAACTGATTTTGCTGGTCAGCTCAAATCAAATATGAAAGTCCGTGTCCGTGCTCAAGATACTTTTGGTAATTTTGGAAGTTATGTAGAATCCGGTGCTTTTGGTTTGGACACTAAAGCGCCAGTGCTTAGTGCTATTACGGCTGCACAAACTTCGAGTACTGACAGTATTGTCATCAATTATAATTTGGCCGAAGATACTTCTACTTCGACAGTGTCACTAGAAATTTCCGATGATGGTGGGTCAACTTGGACAGTACCGGCCACAACTTTGACTGGTGATAACGGCGATACAACTGCCGGTAGTAAGACCATTACCTGGAATGCCGGTACAGATTTTGCCAACCAGGAAAAGAATAATATGCGTGTTCGTTTGCATGCTAGTGATACGTTTGGCAATTTGAGTACTAATTTTAGTTCGAGTGATTTTAGTCTTGATACTAAAGCACCGGTTGGTTTGTCTACGATCAGTAAATTTAGTTCCGCCACCAGCTCAGTGACTTTAGATTGGTCCGCAGTAACTGATAATAATTTTAATCATTATGAAATTTGGCACGGTGCCAACCAAAATGATGTAAATAATCGTACCGCTTCAGCGACCAAATGGAGTGTGTCCAGTGATGCAACTTTAGCCAGCGCGTTGACAAATTCTACCGTGATCACCGGCATTCCTACAAACGAAGATTATTTTGTTAAGATTTTTGCTAGTGATGATTTTGGTCATGAAGTCACAATCCCAAGTATCCAAGTATTCCAAACAGCTGTAGCGCCAACACCAATACCAGTAGTGATTACTGGCGGCGGCGGTGGTTTTATCGCACCGATTTTAGCTCGTTTAAATCGTCCAATTTTAAATCCGATTGTCTCACCATTAAAACAAACTAAAGTTACAATTTCCGGTTTGGCTGATCCTCGTACCAGAATCGATCTTTACGATAACGGTACTTTGATAACACGTTTGAGTTCAGTTACTGATAATAGCGGTATTTTCTCTCAAGATTTTAATTTTGCAGAAGGCAATCATTCCTTGACCGTACGCGCTGCAGATTTTTCAAACAATGTTAGTAGTTTCTCGGATGCAATTAACTTTGAAATTATAGTTACCGCGCCTTTTGCCCCAATCGTAATCAGTCCTGAAAATAATAGTACGATTTCAAATTCGACACCAATTATCACAGGAACCGCGAAACCACTTACTACGATTAATGCAGTATTGGATGGTAAAGGAACCCTAAGTACACTAGTGGATGTCAATGGAAACTGGCAATTGATATTACCAAATACTTTAGCTTTGACCAACGGAAAACATGCAATTTCGTTGCGATCAGCTGATGCAGCTGGAAATACTAGTGCGGCGACCATTTTAAATCTAAGCAAAATTGTCGCGCCGGTGATAGTACCAACCAGAGTATTGCCGGTGGTGTCTCCTGCTATTATTGCAGGCACGGTGACATCAGCAGTTCCACCAGCATCTTTGATCCGTCTAAATACTCAGGCGACTGAAGTACCTGGTTTACCGGTTCCGCAGATTACTAATGTAGTCGTGCCGACAAATAATTTGGCAGGTGCGGTTACAGTTACTGGTTTGGTGCCGGCTATCACTGCCAATGCAAATATCAATGACAATATCAGTTTCTCTGGTACGGCTTTACCAAATCAAGATGTAGTGGTGTATATTCATAGTGACCAAGGTTTGATTTATCGTACTCATACCGACAGTAATGGTGTTTGGACAATAAACCATTCTCAAGGAGACATCGAGCTTGCTCCTGGTCAACATACCATTTTTGCTGTGGCGCTTGATCCTCTGGCAAAAGTAAAAAGTCGTCCAAGTGCAGTGACCATCTTTACCGTCAAACGTAATTTCTGGGTAATGATGTTCCAATTCTTAAATCTAAAAACAACAGTCGTCAGTCTCCTAGTCTTAGGAGTAGTGGGTATATGGCTTTACCGTATTAGAAAAAAAGAATCACTTAAAAAGTAATTTATTATGTTTGCTTTTTTCCAATCTCAATTAGATTTTATCTATTTTTTTTACGGACTAGCCTTTGTTTTTTTGGGTTTTCTTTGTTATCTATTACAGCGACAATATCGCACCTATATATCTTGGCATTGGCTTAGTGCTTTTGGTTTTCTGCATGGGTTTAATGAGTGGGCGGACATGATAAATTTAACGGTCGGATCCGATGTCTATTGGTTTCAAATTTTGAGGTTATTTTTGTTGACAACCTCCTTCCTGTGTTTGATAGAATTTTGGCGCCAAAATTATAATCTACATGCCAAAGCTAAGATTGGTACATGGTTTTATATATTAGTCGCCGCGGTTTTATTTTGGGGTTGGCAGATAGATAAAGAAGCCGGTTTTGGTATTTTTGTACGCTGTGTTTTAGGTGTTGGCGGATCGTTTGCGGCTGGTGTTGCTTTGTGGAAATTTGCTTTTTTAAATGAAGGCCAAAAAATGCGGTATTGTATGGGGGCAGTGGCATTTTGGATTTACGCTTTGACTCAATTAGTTTTACCTACCGGAGAATTATTTGGTCTTCATTTTACTAATCAGACTTTCTTTTTTGAAACTTTTGGTTTTCCAATCCAACTTATACGTGGTTTGTTAGCAATCACAATTTCAGTTTGTTTTTGGTTGCACTATGAAAAGGCGTTATTCAAAGATCTTAAAAAACAACAGGTTATTCATGGTGGTAGTATTAGCCGACAATTATTCGGTGTTTTACTTGGAATTTTTATTTTTGGTTGGTTGTTTTGTGTTGGTTTGGGAAAATACGCCCTAAGAGAAGAGAAGGAATTAAATTTAAATACAGTTGAAGTTTTGGGTGCTAATGTCGAGAAAGTTTTGGACGAAGGAAAAGATTTGTCAAAAATATTGGCAGGGTCACCTTTAATTTTAGATTTTTTTAAAATTCACGATGCGCAAAGTATCGATAATCTTAATACATTGTTAGATCGTTATCATGCGGCATCCAACGTTAGTATTAGTTATATTTTAGATAAAAATGGGACAACGCTGGCAACTTCAAATCGAAATGCCCCTGATAGTCTGTTTGGTAAAAACTATTCTTTTCGACCGTATTTTAAAAATGCCATTAATGGTTCACCGGCAGTTTTGTTCGCAGTCGGTGTGACTACCAAAAAATCTGGGTTTTATACTAGTTATCCAATATTTGGTGATCAAAATGAAGTAATTGGGGTGGCAGTAATAAAAATGGATTTATCACAAGCGGAAGAAAATATTAAACAATTTAATCCTACTTTTTTGGTCAGTCCAGAAGGAGTAATATTTTTGTCTAGTGATCCTGCTTATTATTTACATACAGTAGAGCCGATTACATACCTACAAAAAAGACAATATTTAAATTCTCAACAATACGACAGAAGTAATTTCGAGAGTATTTTTAAACAGAAACCACAAAATGGCGATATTATAGATTGGGAAGATGGTTCATATTTGGTTAGCACTAAACCAGTCGATGGTGACGGTTGGTCGATCGTTTATTTGAAATCTACCAGGATGATCGGACTTTATCGTTTATTTGGAATCGTGGTCACTCTTATTTTTTATGTTCTAACCATTGGTTTTGTTACGATGTTTCAAGATATTCGTCGTAGTGCGGCGTTGGCATATTTAGCTTCAATGATTTTTTCTTCTGGCGATGCGATTGTGGGCAAAGATTTGCATGATAAAATTAATAGTTGGAACAATGGAGCGGAGAAGATCTATGGTTATGCCAAAGAAGAAGTGTTGGGGCAATCTGTAAATATTTTAGTGCCAAAAGACGGAGTTTTAGAAAACAATAAAATGTTGCAGCGAGTAAGTTTGGGTGCGTCAGTAGAAAATTCTGAAGCTACACATATAAAAAAGAACGGCCAGCTAATTTTTGTTTCACTGACTATTTCTCCGGTGCGCGACAATATGGGAGTAATCATTGGAGTCTCAATGGTTTCGCGAGATATAACCAAACAAAAAATCGCTGAAGAAATGACTGAACATTCGGAAAAGAAATTTACTTCTTTGTTTAACAATGTTAGTGAT
>CAIOJG010000057.1 GCA_903858555.1 Candidatus Magasanikiibacteriota bacterium | reverse complement strand
TAAATTTTGGCGCGAATTTCAATTGCGTTTCAGAGTTTATGTTGGAAAAATTGAGCGTCTGATGCACCATGAACAGATGATAAAAACCAAACAAGAACAAAGTGTGATGACTGATGATGAACGTCAAGAAAAATTAACTAGTTTGGTTGGTACCGGCGAACAAAATTTGCAAATGAAAAATTTTGAACAGGCGGAGCAAGCTTTTATTGCAGCCATAAAATTGGATGCAAAATTGGCTTCTGCTTATCGTGGTTTGGGAGAAACTTATTTAGGAAAAGGATCGGTAGAAGAGGCAAAACAGACGCTAGATTTTGTTTTGCATTTGGAGCCGGAAAATGATGTGATCATGGTAAAATTGGCGGAAATTTACGAAGGCCAAGGTGATCTGGTAAAAGCGATTGAATATTATCAACGGGCGATGGTGGCCAACGATTCTTTATCCCCACGATTTGCTCATTTGGCCGATTTGCTTTTAAAAATAAATCAGCCGGAAGTAGCTAAGGAAGCGGCTTTGCAGGCCGTGGAATTGGAAGGTCAAAATCCTAAATATCTTGACTTAATGATAGAAACTGCTATACTATGTCAAGATAAAAAGCTGGCTCAGGATGGTTATCAGCGTTTACGTGCGGTAAATCCTGAAAATACCAAACTTTTGGATTTTAAAGACCGAATTAATAAACTTTAATTCTCGCCGTTGTAGCTCAGATGGTAGAGCATTTCCATGGTAAGGAAAAGGTCTCGGGTTCAATTCCCGACAACGGCTCCAAGTTTAAATACTGCAATAATTTTGCGGTATTTTATTTAATAGTCGAAATCTAATCCTCAGCATCGTATGAACAGTTATTTGGTGGGAATAATTATGGCTTTTATTGGACCAATGTTGCATGCCTGGTCCAATATTATTGATAATCATTTTTCCAATAAAATTTTTAAAAGATTGGAGCCGGTGATTTTTTTCTCACAAGTGGTTGGGCTATGTATTTTGCCAATAATTATTCTTATTGACCCGCCTCATTTTATTTCTATCAGGGCGGCCGGAATAATTTTGATTATCGCGCTGATTGAAGTTTTTTATTTGTTTCCGTACTATTATTCTTTGCGTCATACCGACACTTCGGTTGTGGCGTCGCTTTTTTCATTGGGCAAACTATTTATTCCGCTATCGGCTTTTTTATTTATCAATGAAAAATTATCTGTAAATCAATACCTGGGTTTTTTTGTACTGACTCTGTCTAGTGTAATTCTTTCGGTGGATTTTAAAAAAAGGAAATTGAACAGAGCTTTTATTCTGATGTTTATCGTTTCGATTTTATTGTCGGTAGAATCGGTATTATTAAAATATTTGTATCAAACAGGAATGGGTTGGGGAAGTAGTATCTTTTGGTTGGCTACATTTCAATTTTTGATTAGTGCGTGCTTTTTTTTGAATAAAAAAAATATCAACGAACTTCCTTCGGCATTAAAAAATATCAAAAGTGTCTGCAGGCTGTTTTTGTTAACAGAAATTTTGAGTTGGGTTGGGGTGTTAACGGCCAATTATGCTTTGTATCTAATACCGGTTTCAGTGGCTAAGGGAATTTCTAGCACCCAGCCGGTTTTTGTGTTGATTTATGCGTTGTTATTTGCCGGATTTGCTCCTAATATGTTCAAAGAATATTTGGGTAAAGACGGTATTCTAAAGAAAGTTATTTTGTTTATTCTGACAATTATTGGTGTATGGTTGATAAGTTAAAGAAAAATTTTTCAGGTTTTGATGCGGTTCGTCTGACGCCGTTTTTGGAATCGCTGATTGACTGGACCAATCCCTTGGATCCGATTCGTTTACAGCATGTGCCAAGCGAACAGGAACTGGTCCAAGATAAATACGCGATAAATAAAGTGTGGGAACAGCCGGCGGATTTTGCGGACGGTGAAAATCGTTTTATTCAACAAAAATATCCGGATATTATTTTATTGCGTTTGGCGAGCACTTGTTACGCCTACTGTCGTTTTTGTTTTGAAAAAGAACGCACTTTGCGTCAAGCGGTGAAGACAGTGGTCGGATTGTCTCAATTTAAAAAAGCACTGGAAGTTATTTCAGAAAAAAAAGACGTAAGACAAGTTTTGATTAGCGGCGGCGATCCTTTGGTTATCCCAGATGAATTATTATTTAGATATATTTCAGAGATTGCAAAAATTCCGCACATTTCTACTATTCGCATCAACACTCGATCGCTATTGCACAACCCGTTTAGAGTAAATAAAAAATTTGTGAATGG
>CAIOJG010000056.1 GCA_903858555.1 Candidatus Magasanikiibacteriota bacterium | reverse complement strand
TTTTGTTTTTAATTTATTTCAATAATCTTTCTTCCCAATGTTTATCGGTTTCTACTTCTAATTCCAAATAAACTTTTTTGTTCAAGGCAGTTGCAAGTTCTTTGCGAGCCGCAATGCCGATTTCTTTCAGAGAGCGTCCACCAGCACCAATGATCATTTTTTTGTATTTTGAATCATAGGTCAAAATCACAGCTTCAATCACTACGATGTCTGGTTTCTCTTCAATATTTCTGACCTCAACATTTATCGTATAAGGTACTTCTTTGCGCAAAGCCAAAAGTAATTTTTCACGGATAACTTCCGCAATCCAGTGTCCTTTACCCATGTTAGTAATCTGATCACCTTCGTACATTGGATGACCTTCCGGTAAAAGTTCAAAAACTTTTTCTTTGAGAGGTTGGATGTGGCGGTTGTAAAGAGCGGACAGTTCAAACACCGCGGTAAAGCCTTCATCCAAATTTTTATAGTCGTTTAAATAGGTTTTTTCTTTCTCCGGCAAATCACTTTTGTTGATAATCAAAATTTTTGGAAAATCCAATTTTCGTAGAGCCGAGAGGATATATCTTTCTTCTGGGCCAATCGCTTTGGTAGGGTCTACTACATAGAGGGCAACGTCCACGTCTTGTAAGGCTTCTTCAGCACGTTCAGTCAATTTTCCGGCCAAAGAGTTATGGCGTTCCTTTAAAATACCAGGGGTATCGATAAAAATAGCCTGGCCCTCAGGAGTGTTTAAAGCGCCGTGAATAACGTCACGAGTAGTCTGTGGTTTGTGAGTCACTGCGGCTAATTTGGTGCCGATAAGAGTGTTTAATAGGGTAGATTTACCACTATTTGAACGTCCAACCATGGTCACAAAACCACATTTGAAGATTGGAGTTTCTCTTGGAATTATTTTTTTTTCTTTTTTGGTCATAGAGTATTGCAATATTTTCACTGTTTATGGTATAATGCTACCATAAAATCAAGAAAAAATCAAGGTTATGAAAGTGGTGCTCCTACAAGATGTGAAAGGAATAGGTAAAGCGGACGAAATCAAAGAAGTGGCCGAAGGCTACGCCCGCAATTTTTTGTTCCCTAAACACTTGGCAGTAGTCGCTTTGGACAAGAATTTACGTGAATTAAAAGAGAAAAAACAGAGAGAAGCTAAAGACGCAGAACATGAATTGCAAGAACAGCAGTCACTAGCCGATCGATTGTCCGGAATGGATATTGTGGTGAAGGAAAAGGCGAGTGAAGCCGGAGTTTTGTACGCGGCGGTCGGACAACAACGTGTCCACCAAGAGCTATTAAAACGAGGAATAAAAATTGATAAGAATCAAGTGGAAAATAAAACGATAAAAATGGCTGGAGAAAATACATTTAAAATAAAATTGCACCACGGGCTAGAAGCCAATATTGTGGTCAGGGTTGAAACCCTCTAAAAATAAACGGACCCGTGTCCGTTTTTAGTTTTTACTAAATTTATCATAATTTAAAAAATATGAAACAAAAAACAAAATTCATTTTTGTGATTGGTGGGGTGATGAGTGGTGTTGGTAAAGGGGTGACCGCTGCTTCTATTGGACGCATTTTTAAAAATAAAGGCTTTGATGTTTCGGCTATAAAAATTGATCCATACATCAACGTGGATGCCGGCACGATGAATCCGGTAGAGCACGGTGAAGTGTTTGTGACTGAAGATGGCGATGAGACCGATCAGGATTTGGGAAACTATGAACGTTTTTTGGATACGGATTTATACTCTACAAACTATATGACCACCGGTCGTGTGTATTTGAGTGTGATCGAAAAAGAACGTAGTATGGGCTTTAAAGGACATTGTGTGCAGGTGGTACCACATATCCCGATGGAAATTATTGGACGTATCCGAACCGCTGCCGAGAAAACTAAAGCCGAAATAATGGTGATTGAAATCGGTGGTACAGTTGGAGAGTATGAAAATATTTTATTCTTGGATGCGGCTCGCATGATGAAATTGGATAATCCTGATGACGTGGCTTTTGTATTGGTCAGTTATTTGCCGGTACCGGCACATTTGGGTGAAATGAAAACTAAACCCACTCAACAAGCGGCTCGTGTTTTAAATAGTAGCGGTATTCAACCGGATTTTATTATTGCGCGTGGTAAAGATGAATTGGACAAACCACGTCGTGAAAAATTGGCTTTTTTCTGTTGGTTGGAGTCTAAAGAAGATGTAATTTCCGCGCCAGACGTTGATAGCATTTATGATATTCCAGCAGTGTTGGAAAAACAGAATTTTGGAAAATTATTGGCCAAAAGACTGAAAATAAAAATGAATCGCCCAAGCAAAGCCGGGGAGTGGAATAAATTTATCATCAAGATGAAAGGTGCAAAAAAGACTATCAAGATTGCGGTCGTTGGAAAATATTTTGCTACCGGTGATTATACTTTGTCTGATTCCTATATTTCCGTAATTCAAGCAGTAAAACACGCAGCTTGGAGTGTTGGTGGTGAAGCCGAGATGACTTGGATTGATAGTGAGGATTATGAAAAAGATAAAAATGCGGTGAAAAATTTGAGTCAGTATGATGCGCTGATTGTGCCGGGTGGATTTGGTACACGTGGTATTGAAGGAATTATCAACGCGATAAAATACGCG
>CAIOJG010000055.1 GCA_903858555.1 Candidatus Magasanikiibacteriota bacterium | reverse complement strand
ACATACGAACGAATTTGATTCCCCCACTCCGCCGATTTATATTCCCCACGTAATTCTTTATGCTCTTTAGCACGTTTTTCTTCTTCGAGACGAAATAATTTCGCTTTCAAAATCTTCATCGCGGTTTCTTTATTTTGGGTTTGCGAGCGTTCATTTTGACACTGCACGCTGATACCGGTCGGCAAGTGTACAATACGTACCGCACTATAGGTCGTATTTACACTTTGCCCACCCTTGCCGCCACTCATGAAAGTATCAATACGCAAATCTTTTGGATCAATACTAATTTCTACTTTATCATCCAACTCCGGAAGAACCTCCATTAAAGCAAAAGAAGTGTGACGCATTTTTTCGGCATCAAACGGTGAAATACGCACCAGACGATGAACACCATGTTCGGATTTTAAATAGCCAAACGCATAGCGACCCGACACGCGAAAAGTGATAGATTTATATCCCGCTTCTTGGCCACGACTTTCATCCAAAATTTCTACCCGCCATTTTTGTTTTTCACAAAATCTGGTAATCATGCGTAACAGCATCTCGGTCCAATCTTGAGCTTCGGTACCACCACTACCCGCGTGCATCGACACGATAGCATTGTTTTGATCGTAAGGCCCATTTAAAAGCAAAAATAGTTCGTAGTCTTGAAATTTTTTTTCCAATTGATTGGTCTGAAAATCAATTTCTTTTTCCAAACTTTCATCACCTGATTTAGCCAGCTCCCAGATATCATTGGTTTGCTTTTTTATTTCTTCCCATTTTTCTACTTCCTCTTTTATACTTTGATAATCTTGACTCACGGCCTGCGCATTTTTTTGATCAGACCAAAAATTGGCCGCATTCATCTCGGTGGCCAACTGTTCCATTTTATTTTTTAAATCGTCCAATTTTAAAATAGTAATTGCTTCCTCTATTTTTTTCTTCAGCACTTCAAGCCTGTCCAACATCATAAAGTTAAAACATTTTTACCAAACCAAGAGTAACTCCCAAAGTAATCAAATTTGAAACAATTACACCGGCCAACAAATATGGAAACGCCTTTTTAGCCGGCATGCCTAAAATAAAAGCAATGAGCGACGCGGTGATACCACCGTTTATCGGTAAAGGCAGAGCCATAAAAAAGAACAGCCCCCACAGTTCGTATTTTTGATATTTTGAAAATTTGTATTGAACATGAATAACTGTTTTTGCCCAAGCCTTTCCAAAAAAACCGGAATTTTTTGAAATCCAGATATGAAATCTTTCAGCCAGACCTAAAATAAAAACAATCGGTACCAGATTTCCCGCCAACACCCATGCGAACGCCTCCCAAGCCGGTAAATGCAAACCAGCCACACCAATCGCCAAAGCCACTTTTTCGGTAATCGGTAAAAAGGCTAAAATAAAAACTGTCAGCTCTGGTGGGAAGCCTTGAAAAAAATGAATGACGTATTGAATTACCGAATTATTCATAGTGGCTATATTTTAACTCATAAATCCACTTTTGACAAATGGTCGGTTTCTAGACCGAAAAAAATATGGTATAATATTAAAGTTAATTATTAAGCTTATATTTATGGCTCTCTACAATGGGTTATTTTTAGCCGGACGCTTGCTCTATGGAGGATTTTTCCTCATGAGCAGTATGAATCATTTTCGCAACGCGACGATGATGAGCGGATATGCCGCTAGCAAAGGCGTAAAGTCTCCAAAATTGGCAGTTTACTTTAGTGGACTTTTGATCCTGCTTGGTGGTCTGGGAATTATCTTTGGTATCTATACCAAATTAGCGGCGTTATACATCGTACTTTTCTTGTTACCGGTATCATTCATGATGCACGCTTTCTGGAAAATTACTGATCAAAATATGAAGATGGTGGAATATGTAAATTTCACTAAAAACATGGCGCTGCTTGGCGCGGCTTTAATGTTTTTGACCATTGCTACTCCTTGGCCTTTGTCTTTGTAAAAAATAAATAAAAAATACCGGCAAAATGCCGGTATTTTTTATTTATTTTTTT
>CAIOJG010000054.1 GCA_903858555.1 Candidatus Magasanikiibacteriota bacterium | reverse complement strand
TTCTTGCTGAATTTTTTCCAAAGCAGTAGCGCTTTGTTTTTCGTCGTTGGCTTTTTTAATTTGATTTTCAGTTTCGTGTTCGATTTGTTTTTTCTTGGTTTTATATTCCTGACGAATTTGTTCGGAAGCCAAACGTTTGCCTTCTTCATCAACGTGAGAAATAATAAAAGCCGCAAAGTAAATAACTTTTTCCAAAGCTTGTACCGGCACATCCAAAATCAAACCAACTTTAGAAGGCACCGAGCGCAAGAACCAAATATGAGCAACCGGAGCGGCTAACTCAATATGACCCATGCGTTCACGACGTACCAATGCGGTTGTAACTTCTACTCCACATTTATCACAAACCAAACCTTTGTAACGGATTTTTTTATATTTACCACAGTAACATTCCCAATCCTTGGTAGGCCCAAAGATTTCTTCCGCAAACAAACCACCTTTTTCTGGTTTCTGTGTGCGGTAGTTGATAGTTTCTGGTTTATTTACTTCGCCGTAAGACCAAGCACGAATAGTTTCCGGAGAGGCCAAGCGCAGGCGAATCGCATCAAAATTCATTGTTTTATTTAGATCGCGGTTCATAGAAAATTATTTATTGTTAGTAACATTTTCCTGCGCAGCTGGAAGCTCGTTCAGCGGATTCTCACTCTTTTTAGTTTCAGCATCTTGCATCTCTTGAGTGATAACCGTGTACTCGCCACCTTCTTGGTGTCGCAGTAATTCTACATCCAAACCGAGACCTTTGATTTCACGAACCAACACGTTGAATGATTCAGGAATATTTACGCGAGTGATAGGTTCGCCTTTGATAATAGCTTCGTAAGCTTTAGAGCGACCTGGGACGTCATCGGATTTGATAGTCAAAATTTCTTGCAAAGTGTGGGCGGCGCCGTAAGCTTCCAGTGCCCAAACTTCCATTTCACCGAATCTCTGTCCACCGAACTGAGCTTTACCACCCAAAGGCTGCTGAGTAATCAAACTGTAAGGACCAATAGAACGTTGGTGAATTTTATCTTCCACCATATGGTTCAATTTCAACATATAGTTGTAACCAATGGTAGTTTTGTGATCAAAAGGTTCACCGGTACGACCATCATAAAGCTGAGCCTGACCAGAAACTGGTAGACCGGCTTTTTTCAATTCTTCGTAAATTTGTTCTTCAGTCACACCATTCAAAACTGGAGTGGCTACTTTATATCCTAAAGCGTTAGCTGCAAGACCCAAATGAGTTTCGAGCAACTGACCCAAGTTCATACGGGAAATAACACCAAGTGGAGAAAGTACGATATCGATAGGAGTACCGTCTTCCAAGAATGGTAAATCTTCAGAAGGAACAATTTTAGAGATAACACCTTTGTTACCGTGACGACCGGCCATTTTATCACCAACCTGAATTTTTCTCATGTCAGCAACTTTGACCTGCACTTCTTTGATTACACCTGGTTCCAATTTATCACCATTTTCTTCGGAGAAAACTTGGATGCCGATAACTTTTCCGTGTTCACCGTGTTCCAAATACATGGAAGAGTCACGTACGTCGCGAGCTTTTTCACCGAAGATGGCACGTAGCAATCTTTCTTCAGCGGATAATTCAGTTTCACCTTTTGGAGTAATTTTACCAACCAAGATGTCACCGGATTTTACTTCCGCACCAATACGAACGATACCTTCGGAATCTAGATTTTTTAATTTTTCTTCAGAAACATTTGGAATATCAGAAGTCACAACTTCCGGTCCAAGTTTTGTTTCACGAACATCGATAGTATAGTCTTCAATATGAATAGAAGTATAACGATCTTTTTGTACGACGCGTTCGGACATGATGACGGCATCTTCATAGTTGAAACCATCCCAAGCCATATATGCGACCAAAACATTTTGACCAAAAGCCAACTCACCTTCAGCAATACTTGGACCATTAGAAATTATTTGGCCTTTCTTTACTTTTTCA
>CAIOJG010000053.1 GCA_903858555.1 Candidatus Magasanikiibacteriota bacterium | reverse complement strand
GTAGTAGAAGCAACCGGTAACCATTCTCCGGTACTCATATTTTTAGTCAAGCTGTACGGCATACAACCAACCGTATTTTGATCACAACCATTGGTATCTAAAGTGCGATACAAATAAGCAGACACCGCGCCGCTACTATCGGTAAAGGCTTTGCAGGAACTCATTTCCGGTCTACATTGATCCGCGTCAAAATTCCAAACATTTTTTTCACGAGTACAAAAACCATAACCGATACAATTACCTTTTTCATCCTTGCCAATACAAGTTTTTAGATTAACACATTCTGCCAATCTGTCCGGCACATCCGAACCTGACGGTATCGGACCATTACCCTCGGATTCACAACGAGTTAACGGTAATTTAATTATCCAATTTGGATCTAATAAATGATAGAATGGTGATGCTGAGTTATAAAAACCATTAATAGCATCTTGTAAAGAATACAGCACCGGATTTCCACTCTGTTCAATAGCCATCTCAAAGCCAACCGAAAAAACACGCAGCTGACGCAGAACTTTTATATTTGACTCACAATAAAGATTTTTATTCCAACAATTTTCATCATCGGCTTCGTGGTTAAGATGAGGCATTAATTTCCAATCTCCATGTAACCAGCCTTTACTGAGAGCCTCTTGGATAGTAACAGGATCGCCATTTTTTGATTCTTCCAAAGCCTGCATCAAACCGGAATCAACGCGACAATTATAAAGACCGTTGCCTTGATCTTGGCCATTACATGTCCCTAGTGACGCGAACATTTTATCATCATAATTACCCACGACATCGAGATGGGTGACCAAAAATTGGCTAAAGGTAGCCTCGGCCACCGCTCGACCGGTCAAAGCACCGGTAGAATCTGGATTTTGAGCGGCATCACCACTTGAAGCATTGGCACACAAACCAGTTCCACTACTATACAAACCTTTGGTTAAATCGCTTCCAGGCAAACAAACACCAAATAACGCGCCACTACTTTTAAAATTCTTTAGTAATTCGCCACCCAAGGTATTTAGGAACAAACCAAGTGTAGACGGTAAAGTTTGCCAAGCGCCGGATCCCATAGCGGCAGCGATTGAAGTTTGATCACGTTGACTTTGCGCGGTATCGGTATTAGACTTGGCTTTTTGTTCGACTAAATGACCAGGTGTTTGAACTTTATTATCAATCAAACCTACAACCGGATTATACGGTCCGTTTTCGGTTCTATCAGCTTTAGCGCTATTAGTTTGGACAGCCGTCAAACGATCAATTTTTTCGGTAGTTTTCATCGCTATTCCAAGATCGGTATCATCAACCGCTAAACTACCGGAAAACATTTTACCCGGATCAAAACCACCGTTAGCACTTCCGTATTTACTTTTCCAAGCATCACTGCTCCAATTTTTTTGAAAAGTTTGTAGGTTACAAGCCGGCGGCTGTGGTGAACCATATCTAAAATGTAGACCAATACGCAAAGCCAAATCTAGTTTTATGTCTGGAATTTTACACAAATCCAAACCAAAACCTTTACCAAGTTGATCAATCGCCGTACCAGCCGCATCACTAGCTACAGCACTAAAATAAGCACCAGGACTAGTAGCCTGTTTAAAAGCACTCTGCCCCTTACCACCGGAAGCCAACCAAACCGCACTATCATAGGCAACTTTTCTCATAAAATAAGCGATTGCCTGCTGAGTGGCGTTGATAACCGCTATTTTCCAACCATTACTAATGGTTTGTGCAATAGTTTTTGCTTGACCCGGAAGATCGGCCACCACTTCGGTAGGTATAGCTTGTGCCGGTTCAGCTGAAAAAATAAAACTAGTCGCGGAAAAAAAGATAAATAATACCAAAAAAGTCACCGCTGTTAATTTTCTTATTTTTTGAAAAATCATATCAAACTAAAATTATTTTGAGGTACTTATAGTGGAAGACACCATCAATTCTTTGACCATTTGCAACAAATCACCATCTGAAACTTTGTTAACAACTTCGGCCTGTACACCGGCACTGATCAACATTTTTCTAACTTGGGCCGGATCTTGCATCGCCGCTTGGATATCTAAAACTGGCGGCACAGGGTCATTTGGGATTGTGCTTGAATCAACACCGGCATCTACAGTCGAGGTTGCTAGTTCTGTTTTACTGGACATAATAGAGCAATCTGTACCCTCCGCACAATTTGGATTAGTGCCATTTTTCACTTCCACTCCATCGGGAATACCATCACCATCCGTATCGGCAAGATAAGGACTAGTACCGTAAACATACAATTCATCGTAATCACTCAGACCGTCTCTGTCGGTATCACGGAAACGCAAAGCATCTATCGTATCAACCTGATCTTTTAGATTGGCTGGCACTTGATTGTTTAAAGCAAAACTACCATACATCGTATTGCGAATTTGCAGAATACCCAAACCAATCGCTAAAATAGAAAATGCCAATAACAAAACAAAACCAATCTTCTGTTCGTTGGAAAGACTATTTTGATTTGGTTGTTCGCCGTCAATCATAGTTTGACTATCACGCAATTTCTAGCGATATTATAACACAAAACAAAGCATTAAGGTAATGTGGATATCTTTAGGATTTTTTCCCAATCTGGAATTGATAATTCTTGGGCGCGGACAGTCGCGGAAAAGCCCATTTTTTGCAATTCTTCTAAAAATTTGGCTTTATTTTGCTTACCGATAAATGGTAGTAGGTTTTTTATGAGTAATTTTCGCTTTTGGGCAAAACCAATCTTGACCATTTGAAAAAACTTTTGGTTATAAGCTTTATCCGGGCGAAGTTGGTTTACTTTTACCTTGATAACCGCCGAATCCACTTGAGGTGCTGGCCAAAAATTGTTGCGTTTCACTTCGCCCACGATTTCGGCTTCACCAAAATACTGCACCGAGATAGCGAGCACCGACATATCCCGCGGTTTGGCGCAAATTCGCTCCGCCACTTCTTTTTGCACCATCAAAGTCATTTCTTTTGGCTTATTTGATAAATCTTCTAAAAATAATTTTAAAACCGGTGATGTAATTTGATACGGCAAATTGGCAACCACTTTATATGTTTTAGGAAAAACTTTTGGATCGGTACGCAAAACATTGCCCCAAATAATTTCAAAATTATCTTCTTTGCTTTGAGCGAGGCGCGTCGCAATTTCTTCCCAGTATGGTTTTAATTTTATTTCAATTTCAAAAGATAACAGTTTTTTTACTTTGTCCGCCAAATCCAAGGTCAGAATACCAAAACCCGGACCAACCTCAACCACGGTATCTTTTTTATTTACACCACTGACCGCGATCATCATGTCGATTACTTCTGGATTGATTAAATAATTTTGACCGTACTCTTTGGAAGGTCGCAACTGAAACTTCGCGCACAGGTGTTTTAAATAATCAACGTTAAAAAGTTTTTCATTCATACTATAATTTTATTTCCAAACTACCTTGTCTTAAAATTTTAAATTCATTTCCAACCACGCTCACCAGAGTGGTGGCGGCGATAGTCGGCAAAACTCCGTAATTTAAAATAATATCCGGCTGATTTTCTTTATCAAAAAAAACTTTGATAATTTCTTGCGCATCATACAAAGACGGTTCACCAGCTAAATTGGCCGATGTCGCTACCAGCGGTCGCTGAATTTTTTGAGTAATAGATTTTAAAAAAGGAAAATCCGAAACCCGTACCGCCACCGTATTGTCCGCGCCCACCACCCCTTTGGCCAAATTTCCGCCCACATATTCCCCCACTATCGTCAGCGGTCCCGGCCAATATTTTAGGGCTAAATTTTCTAAAGTTTCATTCCAACGTAAATACTTTTTGGCGGTTTCAATACTATCGACCACAATCAAAAGTGGTTTATTATCCGACCTGCCTTTAATAGCAAAAACTTTATCGACTGATGTTTGGTTCGTCGCGTCACAACCAATGCCATACGAAGTCTCAGTCGGAAAAACCAAAACTTTACCGTTAAGTATTTCGGAAATTAATGATGCCAAATTGCACTCTGTCATTAGTTGCATATAATTTCGTAAGGTCGGTTGGATTATTTTTCGCTCTCCTCGGCCGCGAGGCCTCAGGGTATCGCCTGCGGGCTCAAAATCCGCTCAAAACAATCCAACCGACCTTACTCTTTATTCTTTAATCCACTTAAGATAAGATTCGCACAGCGGCATCAAATTTCCTTCGAGCACACTTTCCGGATCCGTACTTTCAAAATCCGTACGGTGATC
>CAIOJG010000052.1 GCA_903858555.1 Candidatus Magasanikiibacteriota bacterium | reverse complement strand
CTCTTGCTTAGGACGTCTTTGAGGTTAGTGGAAAAGCGGTCAATTATGGACATATTTGATTTTAGTATAGCTATATTATATAATGAAACCACATTTTTAACAAGCTAAAAATATCTAAAATTATGTTTCCGAAACACATATTTAAAGCTTATGATATTCGTGGGTTGGTAGAGGGGGAATTGAGCGATGAATTGGCTTATAAAATCGGGCGCGCCTATGGGGTATTTTTGCGTGAACGCGGACTTTTTGATAACAAAAAATGGGTAGTGGTGGGTTATGATATGCGTTTGAGTGGTATCGGGTATTCGCAGGCGGTGCGCACGGCCTTGCGTGATGAAGGTTTTAACGTGGTTGATGTTGGATTGGTGTCGACGCCGCTGTTTAATTTTGCTTGTGCTCACTATAGTGATCATATTGGCGGTATAATGATCACCGCGTCGCATAATCCGGCGCAGTATAATGGTTTTAAGATAACCATGGGGGATGGCACCCCGGTAGGTAAAGGCAACGGTATGGACCGAATTTGTGAATTGTCAGAGCAAGCGACTTTGGCTAAAACGTCGCAGTTGGGAGAGTTGAAATCTATGAACGTGCTAGAAGATTATTTGGCTAAAATATTTTCTCTAGTAAAGCCGGAAGAAATAAAACCATTAAAAATAGTTTTGGACGCTGCTAATGGAATGGGTAAGGTGACTTTTGTAGAAATGCTTAAGCGATTGCCGATACAAGTGGAATATCTGTATCTCGAACCGGACGGTACTTTTCCTAATCACGAGGCCAATCCGCTAAAAACTGAAACTCTAAAAGATTTACAAGCTAAAGTAGTAGAGATTAGCGCGGATTTTGGATTTGCTTTAGATGGCGATGCGGATCGTATTGGTTTGGTGGATGAAAACGGACAAGTGGTGGGGGCTTCAAGTGTTGGTGCGTTGATTGGTTTGGAAGTTTTGGCTTCTTCTAAAGAAAAAAATCCTTTGATGTATTGTGATTTGCGCTCTAGTAAAATTGTGCGCGAGGTGTGGCAAGAAAAAGGTGCAAAAACAGCGCTGTGTCCCGTTGGCCACGCTTTGATCAAAAAAATAATGAAAGAAAGTAAGGCGCTGTTTGCCAGTGAATTGTCGCTGCATTTATTTTTTCAAGAAATGTATGATGTGGAGTCGAGCGATTTGGCTTTGTTGTATATCTTGAAAATATTGTCTTCCTCCGGTAAAAAAGTAAGTGAATTGGTAAAGCCATTTAGTAAATATTTTCATTCTGGAGAAATAAATTTTCATATTACCAACAAGGATGAAATTTTTGCCCAATTAAGAAATAAATATAGTGACGCAGTAATTTTAGATTTTGATGGTTTGCATTTTTCTTATCCAGATTGGTGGTTTTGCGTGCGTACCAGCAATACTGAGCCAGTTTTACGCTTGAATTTAGAGGCTGACACGAAAGAGGAAATGGATAAAAAATTGGTGGAGGTGAAGGAAATTGTTGAAGGATAATCTCGTATGAAAATTCGTTTAGCAACTGTAAATGATAAACAAGCGGTTTTAAATTTGTTGGAAGAACTTAGTGATGAGGTTAATGTAAAAATTGGGTCATTAACTAGGGGTGATGTGGTGAAAATTAATAATAATATTTTTGAAGAAATCATAAATCGGACCGATACGCATATTTTTTTGGCTATTGAAAATAATGAGGTAGTGGGGTTGGCTACATTTTATTTGCTTCCAAACATTAGACACAATTGGCATCGAGGGCATATTGAAGATTTTATTGTCAATAAAAAATTACGTGGCACTGGCATTGGTTCAAAATTGATTGGTGCAATTAAAGATTTTTGTAAAGAAAATAATATTAGGGTGTTTAAGTTGGATAGCGCTAATGAGCTGGTAGATGCCCATAATTTTTATAGGAAGAATGGTGGTAGACAGACTGAGCAAATGTTTCGTTTTGATATTGTTTAAAACAAGCTCTTGACAATAATTATTTTATTGTGTACACTATTGATACACAATCATATTAAATAATTCTATGGTTACTAAACTTATTGGCGTTAGGGAATTTCGCCAAAATATGGCGACTCTTTGTGAAAAAGCCAGAAAAAATAATTGGCGTTTTGTGGTTTTGAGCCACAATAAACCAATTTTTAAAATGGAACCTTTGAGTGGTAAAGATGCCAGTCTAGAAAAGTTGATGCAAGAAATTGCCGAGGCTAGAGATGACGTTAAAAAAGGTCGGGTATTTACTCCTGATCAAGTAAGAAAAAATTTAGAACTTTAGTTTATGGCTTATAAGATCATGTATGCTTTGGGGGCGCAAAAAGATCTTGAGTCGATTGATAAGAAACTAGCGCGGAAAATATTGGATAAAATTGATTTTTTCGTAGCAACTGGAACACCTTTGAAATTTGCTAAAAAATTAACAAACTATGGAGGTGGAACATATAGATTTAGAATTGGTGACTATAGAGCTATTTTTGATATTGATAGCAAAGGTCAAGTTTCAATGCTCTTAATTTTAAAGATTGGGCACAGGAAAGAAATATACATGTAAAAAGCGGCCAGCAGTGGTCGTTTTTATTTATCCACAGCTTGTTCTTGACGACATATTTTATCTGTGTTAGTGTACCGCTACAGCAGAACAAAAAGTATCCCTATGAATCAAAAATATAAAGACGAATTATTGGCAGTGATTGGCGGTATCAAAGATAAAAAGACACAAGATTATTTTTTGACCGATCTGTTGACGCCCAACGAATACGAAGAAATAGTAAAGCGTTGGCAAATAGTCAAACAGCTCCATAGTGGAGTGACCCAGCGTCAGATTGCTAAAAATTTAGGCATCTCGCTGGCCAAAATCACGCGCGGTTCGCGGATGTTGCTGGATAAAAAAGGCGGATTCAATCAGATTCTAAACAAGAAAAAATAATATGAATTTTCAAATTTCAAAATTAAACTGGCGCGAATTACATCGTTTTAGATAATATCTTTTAGCGTTGTTTTTGACACACTAGATATTATCTAGTGTGTTTTTTATTTCAAGTATCCCTTTTTGGAAGATCAACACAAAGATCTTTTAGATAGTAACTTTTAGGGATACTTGCTTACTATTTTAAAAGATCTTTATGTCGGCCTTTCTATAAGTTTAGGAAGTCCGGTGGTGTCTGTTCTTTGACAATTCAATACAGGGGTTTACGATGATTACTTTACACGACGCGGCGAAAGTTTCTGAGCAGGAGATCGGCGGTAAGGCCTATCGTCTGGCTAAAATGGTGGAAGCTGGGTTTAGGGTGAAAAACGCCTTTGTGCTCACGGCCACTGAAGTCGACAATCTGAATAGATCAAAATTCATTCGGGATTGTCGGGGTAAGCTGCATGAAAATTGCAGTTGGGCGGTGCGTTCTTCGGCGGTGGGTGAAGACGGAGAAACGGCTTCGTGGGCAGGGCAGTATCAGACGATTCTGTTTGTTCCCAAGTCCAAAGTTTTCTCGGCGGTGAAAGAATGTTGTGCTGCTCGCGACAGCGAAACGGTGCAAGCTTACGCCAAACAGCAGGGTGTCACGGCGGGGCGGTTGTCCCTTTTGATCCAAGAAATGGTGGACGCTCAAGTGGCTGGCGTGCTCTTCACTACCAATCCAATGCAACCCAATAAACCAGAAATGGTCATTGAGGCAGTGGAAGGCGTGGGAGAATCGTTGGTCAGCGGTGAGCGGACGCCGGCGCGTTATTTCGTCTCTGAAGACGGCGTGCTGATGGCAAAGGAAGGGGCAGAAATGCCGGAATTGTCTCAAGTCCAAATCAACGAGTTGGTGCAAATCGCCAAAAGCGTGCGTCAACTTTTTGGTAAGGAACAAGACATCGAGTGGGCATATGAAAAAGGTACCGATCTGCTTTATCTGCTCCAGAGTCGCGACATCACCACTTTGAACAAGTCCGAATGCGGGCTCATCAAACTGCGTGAAGAAACCATCGCGACTGTTTCCGACAGCTTGGACAACGAAGCGATTCGGTTGGCCGGCCTCGGGTTGGATGTCAAAAACGATATCCTGTCCGATCAGAATGTGGCTGAACTTTTGACACCTCATCCGTGTCATCTGGCGCTCAGCCTGTTCAATCACATCTTTGCTCATGGTGGCGCAATCCAACGGGGACGCAAAGAGCTGGGCTATGACATCGGCGAAGAGCTCGACGAGGGTTTCTTTCGGCTGGTGTCAGGACAACCGCGTTGCAGTATTGTGCATGATGCGTGCACCTACCGCATTGCTGGTTTTGGTCTTGGTGATTACAGCAAGTTGGTCGGGTGGTACCTTGATCAAATTGCGGCAGACAAGCGGCTCGGCAATTATCCAGAAGTGGTCTTGTACAACCAGGATCCATCGCAGGAATTTTTGACGGGTTTGTACGGAGAAGAGAAAGCCAAAGAGCTGAGAAAGGCCTATGACATTTTTTTTGAGAACCTCCGGGTTTTTGAAAAGAGTGTCGATGAGCAGTGTCAGCTGGGATTTATTCCAGAGTGGCACAAAGCCATCGCAGCTTTTCGTCAGCAGCCTAGCGGCGAGGACGCGGCCGCGCTTTTGAAACAGTTCGATCACTTGCTCGATCTCTTGCGAGAAAAAGCGTGCGTCGAATTTGTGAAAGGAGCGCGACTGGGATTTTTCGCTTTCGCTCGGCTGCGTCGGTTGCTGCTGGGATTGTTCGGCAATCAGGCCGACTTCCATCTCAACACGCTCACGGCCGGTATTCCGCTGAGCCGAAATCCCAACCTGCGTTTCAACGCGGCGTTGGCAAGTGTGCGCAAAGGTGAACTCGACTTGCATGCGGTGGTTGAAGAGTATGGCCACATGGCCTTGCATCAACTGGAAATCAGTGTGCCTCGGTACGCTGACAATCCCGGTCTCGTGGAACAGCTTGTGGGTCAAACCACCGGCAATCCAGAAAAAGAGACTGAGGAAAACACGTGCAAAAGCCAAGAGCATCTGAGGAAGTTGGTCGACCAAGTCGGTGATTGCGGAGATGAACTCGCGCATGAGGTTCAGATGGCTCGTACTTATCTTTCCATGCGAGAGATGGTAAAATTTGAATACCTCAAGGCGTATCATCTGCTGCGGCAAGTGGTTTGCAAACTCAATAACCATCTGCTCGGCTGGGAAGAAGATCTGATCTTCAACTTGTCCGTGCAGGAAATCAAAGAGCTTGCGAGCAGTGAGTGTCAAAACCGTCTGAAGGAAGTGGCGCAAGGTCGCAAAGAGCAGCGCAAAATCGAACGCGCGCTTTATGTGCCGGCAGTCATCGAGTCCCGTTTTCTTGAGGAGATTGGAAATCCTCAAGCGAGCGCGGATGGAAATTTTCTTCACGGGTTTGGCGTCACCAACGAAGTCACCGAAGGCGAAGCGGTGGTGATGCGTAGTTTCGACGATCAAGAATCTCTGGCCCTGCTTGGGCCGGGAAAGATTTTGGTCACCGTGACTACTGATCCGGCGTGGTCCCCTGTATTGGCTCTGGTTGGAAAGAGCGGTGGTTTGGTAACGGAGATCGGCGGTATGCTCGCTCACGGGGCAATCTATGCTCGTGAGATGGGTTTTGCCGCTGTGCTCAATGTTCCTCAAGCCACATCCATCATCAAAACCGGGATGAAAATTCGCGTGAACGGCCCAGGCCAATACGTGGAAATTCTCTCGCATTAACAAAAAGGAGGGCAAGGGTGCCCGGCGATATTTTTCGCCGGGCACCCAAACCAAACATTAAAATTTTTATGAAAAATATATTTTTTATCCGACACGGAAAACTTGATCTGCCGTATAAAGATCATTCACAAATGCCAGCAAATTTATTGAACGATTTAGGTAAAAAAACTTTGGATCCTAATTTAGATTTTGATTATATCTCTAAAGATCTAAGCGAGGATCTGTCTAAAATTATTCAGTTAGAAAAAATTGAAAAAATTTATGTTAGTCCGTTTCGTCGTTGCCAAGAAACCGGTCGGTTTATTGCCGAATTTATTCAAAAAAACTATAATCAAAAAATTGAAATAGAAGTGTGTGAAGAGCTGAGAGAAATTTATTTTGAATTGGAAAATATTTTAGCGAATAAAAAAAGCGCTGGTATTTTTGGTTTAAACAGCGCTGTTTTGGAAGCCATTTATAACGGTGAAAATGCGGAATCAATGGTAAAAATTTGTGAACGTTTAAATAGTTTTTTTGATTTTTTATTCAATTGTGATACGAATACTTTGGTAGTATCACATGATTTTTTGATGCGCTTTATAGAGCTGACTATTTTGAATAAAGGTAAAATTCAGGCATCGGACATTTCTTTGATCGAATTATTAAATACCAAACGCAATATTTACTTGAGAGGTTTTTTTACCGATAATGATTTTTCGGACATTCAAAATTTTTGAACACCAAAATTATTCAAGCACAATTCTGGCATCCAAAACTTTCACGCCGTCTCCTTTAGGTAGTACAAGTAGCGGGTTGATATCCAATTCTTTAATATTTGGGAAATCCATTAGCAGCTGAGAGAGACGACCAACACATTCAATCAAGGCTTCGGTGTCGAGCACGGTCTGTCCACGAGCGCCATCCAAAATATTTTTGGATTTTAATTTGGCAATCATTTTGAGAGCGTCATTTTTCGTGAGTGGGGCTAAACCAAAGGCTACATCTTTAAAAACTTCTACGTAAACACCACCAAGGCCGACCATAATCGTGTGTCCGAGACTGGCATCTTTGACCGCACCCAAAATCATCTCTACACCTTTTTCTTTAATCATTTCGTTTATTAGCACCCCTTCAATTTTGGCGGTTGGTACATTTTTTTTCACTTTCTTCATCATTTCTTTAAAACCAATAGCGACATTTTCTGGAGCAACATTTAGCATTACACCACCCGAATCGGTTTTGTGTAAAATATCTGGCGATACAATTTTCATGGCTACTTTTTTGCCGATTTTTTTGGCAATTTCATGAGCTTCTTGTGCGGTGGTGGCGATATGAGATGGTAAAGTAGGGAAGCCATAATGATGTAGTACCGGTAACGAATCTACTTCTGGCAAAAGGGTCTGTCCGCGTTTGTGGGAGGCCTCAAGAATTTTATTGATGGCCACTTTGTTGATATTTTTAAATTTAAAATGAGAATTATTTTTTTCTTTTTTAATATATCTAAAATCGGTCAGCGCGCTTAGAGCCTTAGCGGCTTGTTCTGGAAAATTGAAAGTGGAGACGCCGTGACTGCGTAAAATTTTAATACCTAAATTTACCAAATGACCGCCGATAAAACTAGCAACAATTGGTTTTTTGCTTTTCATTTTGGCAGCGACTATCGCCTGGGCGGTTTTACTAAATTCAGTCATGGACTGTGGAGTAAGCACCACGATAATGCTGTCTACGTTTTTATCTTTTTCTAAAATGTTGATGGCCGCTTCATATCTATCCGCACGGGCGTCGCCAAGCACATCGATTGGATTTTTAAAATTGGCAAATGGTGGGATATGTTTTTTAAGCTGATTTTTTGTGGCATCTGAAATGGTTGCCATTTTTAAACCGCTCAAAATTACAGTATCCGTAGTGAGTACACCTGGACCACCAGCATTGGTGATTACAGCCACACGGTCGCCTTTAGGAAGCTCGTTGTGGGTAAAGACACGGAGATAATCAAAAAGTTCTTGTATAGTTTCCACGCGGATTATACCGCTTTGCGCAAACAGGGCTTCGTAGGCCGCGTCATTGCCGGCGAGTGCACCAGTGTGCGAAGCAGAAGCGGAAGCGCCAGCGGAAGTGCGTCCGGATTTTAGGGCAATTACTGGTTTAGGATTTTTTCCATGAGTGAGTTTTTTGGCGGCAGCAATCAGTGCTGGGGCGTTGGTGAGTTGTTCGACATACATCGCGACCACTTTAGTTTTTTTATCGTTAGCCAAATAATTGAAAAGATCAGCTTCGGACATTAGAGCTTTGTTACCAACACTGACAAATTTAGAAAAACCAATATCTAATTTTTGTGCATAATCTAAAATCGCGGTACAGAGCGCGCCACTTTGGGAGATGAAAGCGATGTTGCCGTTGGGTGGCATGATGTTGGCAAACGATGCATTCATTTTATTTTCCGGATTGATGACACCCAAACAGTTTGGTCCAACTAAGGCGATATTATTTTTTTGGCAAATGTCTTTGACTTGTTTTTCCAAATCTAAATTACCAACTTCTTTAAAGCCGGCTGAAATTACGATCGCGCCTTTGATTTTTTTCTTGGCCGCTTCTTGTAGCACCGCCGGCACCACTCCACCTGGTACGACAATTACGGCTAAATCTACTTTAGATTTTATGGCCGAAATATTTGGATAGCATTTGAGATCGTAAAGTTTAGTTGCTTTAGGATTGACTGGAAAAATTTTTCCTTTGTAACCCTGCTTAACTAAATTTTTCACAATGTCGTTGCCGACATGACCGATTTCAGTCGAGGCACCGATAATGGCGATAGATTTTGGATAAAAAATGGAATCAAGTTTCATAATAAAAAATCCGTATAGTTTAATACGGATTTATTTTATCATTTTTTT
>CAIOJG010000051.1 GCA_903858555.1 Candidatus Magasanikiibacteriota bacterium | reverse complement strand
TGGTGATTACAGTGTCAGCAGTGATGCTGGTGGCCAACAGAAAACTTTAGAAAAAGCTTTATTGGTAAAAGCTGAAGAACAGAAAAAATCAAAAGGCGCTCGTAAAGAAGCAGCCGTGTTGACGGGGTTGTCTAAACAAGAAAAAGGAAAGGTAGATGATTTGAGTGCTCAGATTCATCATATTGATCATGATTTGGGCAAATTTGAGGGTGTGGCTGTTTTGTCGGTAGAGCAAGAAGCAGAAAAATCTGGAATGTTGTCAAAGAAAAAAGCTTTACAAGGTCAACTTGATGATGTCGTAAAAAAATCACCAGTATCGCGCGCGATGTATGCGGCTATTCAAGCCGAGACCGAAGAAGGAAAACAGGCAGTGGAAGAAACCTTTTTGAGAGAGGGTATTTTGCACGGTCAAAAAAGACTAAGAGAAGATTATTTTGGTGCTCGTGCTGGTAAGAAAACAGCTGAAGAAGGTCATCATGCCGAAGATGAATTGGAAATGTATCGAGCTGAATTGGCATTGGCAAAAAAAGAAATGGAAGAATTGCAGGGTGGTGCCGGTGGGGTGAAAGATAAAGAACAAACAGTTTTGGATACGCAAAGTACTATTGAGCAGTTGTCTAATATTGTAGAAGATCCGGAATTGACTCAGGCGGTTAAAAATGGCACGGTAGATTCGGCTCAACTAAGTGCGATGTTGAAAAAGATGACCGATGCTATATCAGCAGAAAAACCTGAAGATCGAGATAAATTGGTTTCTGAAATAAAAGGTGATGCTGGTATGGCAACGCTTTATCGTTCTTTATTTGGTAAGGAGGGCATAGAAGAAAAAATTGCTGACAAAAGAAATCTGTCTGTTTTGAAAAGAATTTCCAAGTCCGTAGAAAATAATAAAAATCTAGAGGGTTCTTCTATCGGTAAATTGGGTCATACTATCGGTCATGATTTGCAACATGATTTGGGTCATGAACAAGAAGAGCTGGCCGCGACTTGGCACAAAGCCGCCGCAAACAAACCGTCAGTTTTTGCGGCCCGTTCCGTCGCTTTGCGCGATCATGAATATGCTTTTTATCGCGGTAAGAAAAAAGAAATGCAAAATAATGCGGCTCAAGCAGAAATTTGGAATCAACGTGGTATCCCAATTCCAAGTGGTGCGGCTCAGGAAGCCGTGGCTGATGAATTGTACAGTAAAGTTTTCAAGCAAATGCAATACGATCAGGTGTTGGCCGCTCACAACAACCATGTTAGCTCTGTAGAAAAAAAGAGAGCAGGCGGACAGCAGATATCCGAAGAAGATATTTTGATTGGTTTGGCTATGGAAAATAAATTATTCGATGAATCTTGGGCGGATGATTCCGGGGCCAATATCCAAAGGGCACAACGAATGCAAAGGGCATTATACGGCGATACACACGCCGCTCCGGTAAATATCGAGCAAGCACAAGCTAGACGAAGAGCGGGTAGAGGAAATATGGTTAATCCAAAATTAAATCCGGAACAAATTGATAATTTATCGACTGCTTTTAGTGGATTGAATGGTTTTGATAAAAATCTGTTGAACAGAGTGAGACTTGGTGAAAAGCAAGCGGTAAATGATTTTATCCGAGATTTTGGAAGACATATTGCCACTAATAATACTGCGTTTACAAATTTAAACGTAGATCAGATTGTGACTATGATTCAAAAAACCGAATCGGATCAATTCAAAGAGTTGTTTGATAAAATTAAAGCAAAATAAAATAATTTATTAGCATATGTCTAGCGCAGGACACCACAATGTAGAGACAGGCCACCACCCGGAAGAGGCAGAAGGGCATGAGCGTCTGATGTCTGATTTGGGTAGAACTTTTGGTCGAGAATTGGGCTGGTTTAATAATACTTCTGATACGGCCAAAATCATTGACACTCAACTTTTGAATGTCACCGGTTATGATATAAATTTTGTACAAAAACATCATCGCGTGCGTGATATATTGGAAGCCAATACTCGCTATGCCGGAAAACAGTTTGGTGATTTTACCTTCAGTGGTTTTGGTAAAAGTGCTGAAGATGTTTATCGAGGGATAGATGGTCATGCGCCGATGGCAGCTGGTTTTGTGGACGCTGAAGGAAAGGCTGTGGACAAAAAAATCGATTTACGCAAAATGGCTCAGTTGGTAAAAATAGAAGAAATCAATGGTTATCTCGGTTTTAATGCGTTTAAACAAGAAGAACTATATCGTCGTTTTGTCAATGACGAAGATTTGATCGTGCATTGTGGTGATGAAGATATAGATTTGCGTGAATTGTGTCCGATGGATGATATGAAAGATTTTGATTTTGCTGATTATATTGAAGATATAAAAAAATATCAGATTGGTTTTCAATGGTTAGGTAATGTTCGTGATCAGGCTTTAAAAAATAAGCACATTGAAAACGGTAGTAATACTTTATTCAGAAGAACTGGCCGTAAAAATCCGTATGGTACTGACGAGATGTTGTGGATGCCGGTTAGTACCATTGCTTCCTCCAATGATGCGCGTACCGATGTGCCAAAGATGGGGGCGTCAGCCAGAGCTGAAGGTCATGTTCATGAAGTTGGTCATTTTTCTGAAACAAATGGCACAACGGTAGCGTTTGATATAAATTTTTTAAAGATTCACCGTGCTAATATCAATACTTTGTTGGAACACAATAAGACCAACACTCGTATGCAACATGCGGCGGTGGCTTTAGGACCAAAGGAAGATATGTTGGTAAAATCCGGAGAAAGGGTTTGTCCGGATGGTTCCAATGAATGCGATGATGATAAAAAAATATCTTTAAACGTGGCAGTAGTGGGTAATAATAGAAAAGGGATGATCTACGATGGTATGAGAGCCACTTATGATCAAGCGATGAGATCTATCCGTGGCGAAGGTCATGGTCTGAGTGATCAAGAGGCAGATG
>CAIOJG010000050.1 GCA_903858555.1 Candidatus Magasanikiibacteriota bacterium | reverse complement strand
ATGTTTCAGTGAGATCATCAGCCATGCAGACGATTGATCTGGCCGTCTTGTCATTTTCGTCGTACTCAAACGGCTCCCATACGTCAATTTCGAGATCCTCTATCACATCAAATATTTCATTAGTTGGAAAATAAGCTGATTTTGAACTTTCTTCTATTGCTTTTTTTGCTTTATTTAAAATCCCTTCAGATTGACCACCAAACACACCTGTCAGCATACTTGTCAATAACCACTCACGAATATTCGTTTGTAAGTCGATAGTTAATTTATTATTTTCTTCTCCAATTCCTTTTTTGTCGAATTTGTAATTGTAATAGACAATTGGTATTAGAGCGTTGTAAGAAGCTATTAATTTGCCGTGGGTCAATTGGAAACGTGAAGAAATTAAATCTTTCATCAATTTAATAGCAGGTTCTATTTTGGTTGACCAATTGTCCTTTGTTTGAGTAATAATATCCGCAGAAAAATTTTTGGTTCTGTATTTTAATTGTTCTTGGTCAGAAGCGTTTATAAACAAAATTGTTTTCAGAATAAAATCGTGCGAAAAATCAAATTTGCCATTCTCATTTAATTATTTTAATAATTTGGAAAACTTATCTCTAGCATCATTCCAATGCAATTTTATATATGAAAAAAGTAAGTCTGAATATTTTAGCTTTTGACCACCACTATTTGTTCTTTTGAAAATATCCAATACCTTATCATAATCTTGTGTTTTTTCATTGTAGTAAGAAATAAGTTTTTCGTACCTAAGTTTTGACCACAAATTAAACATTAATCCGCTGACGGCATCATCTACGTCAACATTTATAATTCTATTTATTTCTTGTTTTATTTTAGATTGAACTTCGGGCAATTTGTCAAGACTAAAGATAAATTTAACTCTAATCCAATTTTTTGTCGTAGTCGTTTTATTCTTTTTGTCTTCAATTGTTTCTATAAAGACATTACCATTAGTCTGAGGGAAAAATTTAAATTCATAAAGAATTCCTTCTGCATCTTCTTCGACTCCTGAATTGAAATTGAAATATAAGTCAGCGTTTTCCCAATTACGTTTAATCTTAATTTTATACGTTCCTTGCAGAGTAAGATAAAAAGATGTAATTCTTTGTTGACCATCTATTGCTAAAAAATAACTATCTCGTCGAATAGGACTTGTGTCAATTTGATTTTCTATATTTCGTTCCGATAAGAACTTAAATCGCTTAATAAAAGAGTTGCTCTGTAAAGTTTCTTTTTTTAAGTACCAAAACAATACAGTATTTATAGGATAGTCACGACAAATACTGTCAAATAGTAGGTAAATATCAGCTTCTTCCCAAACATATGGTCTTTTGTATGTCAGGCAAAAACAATGTCTCATTTACAAGGTCTAAGCATTCATTAATTGTTAATTCTTCGTATTTCATTTTTCGTCTTGTTTATCAATTATTTTATTGTTTGCACGGTCTTTTTACAATGAGGCATAACGTTCGCAGCTATGCTCAGTGCGGGATTGCGTGGTTACGTCCCTATCCACCGACACAAAACTTGCCAGCGAGAACTGAACTTGCTAAACCTCTGAAACCCGCATTGAGTATGAGCTGTTGTTGTGCCTTCGTGCTTTTTTATTTTAATCTCTACGGGTCATATTCCCCGCCGCTTGCGGCGTGATATGATGTATATTTGTTGGCATGAGCGAATATATTCACAAGAGCCATAATGTCACCGTTCTGATGTATCACATAGTGCTGCCAGCAAAGTATAGACGCGTGATTTTTGATGATGAGGTGGATGAAGTCCTGAAAGATGTGTGCTTGGATATAGAAAATCGTTATCAGATCAAGTTCCTGGAAATTGGTACAGATAAAGATCATGTGCATTTTTTGGTGCAATCAGTGCCAACGTATAGTGTCACGAAAATCGTGACGATGATAAAGAGTATTTCTGCTCGAGAAGTGTTCAGGCGCTGTCCCAAAGTGAAAAAACTGTTGTGGGGTGGCGAGATGTGGACGGATGGGTATTATGCTGGAACGGTAGGAAAGCATGGAAATGAAGACATGATAGGCAAGTATGTCAAAGGGCAGGGAGGTATGTATCAGAAACTCTACAGTGATTATCAGTTGTCACTGTTTTAGGAGAGGAAATCTTCAATACCCCGCTGCTTGCGGCGGGGATCTTTATT
>CAIOJG010000049.1 GCA_903858555.1 Candidatus Magasanikiibacteriota bacterium | reverse complement strand
TTAAATTTTTTGATAACTACAACGACGCTGTTTCAGCGCTCAAAAGTCAAAATATTTTGGGGTTAAGTTTTGTACCACACAATCTTAAGGATAAAGTCAGTGGAAAAAATTATAATTTATTTTCCACTCAGCTACCACAATACACCGCGTTATTTTTCAATCAAAGTTCAGACGCCGATTTAAAAAACGACTCTTTGCGTTTAGCTTTGGCTAAGGCTATCGACAAAAACTCTTTAATCAGTGACGCGCTTGATGGTGACGGTACAGTGATAGACGGACCAATCTTGCCTGGCAATTTAGGTTATAACCCTGATGTTAAAAAAATTATTTTTGATATTGCCGGGGCTAACCAATTATTAGATAAGACTTATCCCCATTTGCAACCGGAAGAATATTTTAAAATTAGACATGATCAAATTTTAAATTCCATTCTTCCTACTACCAGCACCAAAGATAAAGCTCCTGCTGAAGTATCAGCCGTGGATGAAGCTCGCATCAACGATACTATTCGCGCTGAGATGGCCTCGGGACAAACTTTCTATCGCAAAGATGGCAAGACCGATGTTTTGCGAGTGACTATTACTACTGCCGATACTCCAGAATATATCAAGACCGCTCAAGCTATTGCTAAAATGTGGAATTTAGTCGGTGTCCAAACCAATATCAAAACAGTTGGTAGTCGCCAAATAATTCGCGATGCTCTCAAGGACCGCGATTACGAAGTTTTGATTTATGGTGAGATGATTGGCGCTGATCCGGATTTATATTCTTTCTGGCACTCATCACAAGTAGATTATCCAGGTTTAAATCTGGCCAAATTTTCTGATCGTGATAGTGATAAATTATTGGAAGACGCGCGCGCAACTTTAGACACCAATACTCGCGCGCAACTTTATCAAAAATTTCAAAATATTTTAGCCGATAAATTACCAGCGGTTTTTCTTTACTCTCCGACTTACATAACATCAATCAGTAAAGATATTCACGGTATTGAAATCGCCAACTTGGTAAACCCAAGTGATCGTTTTAGTGGCTTAAACAATTGGTACACAAAAACTAGTCGTCAAAGAAAATAAACCTCGGGCGAATGGCGGAACTGGTAGACGCACAGGTCTCAGAAGCCTGTAGGAGCAATCCTGTGGAGGTTCAAGTCCTCTTTCGCCCACATTATTAAAATTTTATTTTGCCACACATTGGCAGAGAAACTTCTTTATTTATTTAAGAAAAAAACATTATGGTTTTAGAACAAAAACCAGTCGGTGTAAAACCGCCGACACCAGCCAGCCGACCGCCTATGCCGCGTCGACCATACAACAGTTACAATCGTCCGTCACAGCGCCCACCAGTACGCCAATCTTTTTCACGCTTACGTGAAGTCGTGCCTACGGTTGTGGCGCCATTAGCAAAACCATTAGCCGCTCCACTCGCACTAGGTACTAAAATGCGCGTGATGGTAGTAGGTGGTTTGGAAGAAATCGGTCGCAATTGTACCATTTTAGAATATGGCAACGATATCGTGATTATCGATATGGGTTTGCAATTTCCTGAAGAAGACATGCCGGGTATTGATTATATCATCCCAAACATGAATTATTTGAAAGGAAAAGAAAAAAATATTCGTGGTGTGATTATTACTCATGGTCACTATGATCATATCGGTGGTATTCCTCACTTGATTCCGGTTTTAGGTTACCCACCTATTTATGGTTTGCCTTTGACCAACGCTATTATCAAAAAACGTCAGGATGATTATAAAAATCTACGTCCTCTTTCTATTCACAACGTCACCGTCAACGACAAACTCAGACTCGGTGCTTTTGAAGTAGAATTTTTCCACCTCAACCACAATATTCCAGATGCGATGGGTATCGTACTACGCACCGCTGAAGGTGTTATCGTTCATACCGGTGATTGGAAATTTGATTACCAACCAGTTGCTGGCGACGCTCCGGCCGATTTACAAAGAATCGCCCGCATCGGCAGTGAAGGTGTGACCGCGCTTTTGAGTGATTCCACCAACGCTTCTTCTCCAGGTCACCAAATTTCCGAATCAGAAATTGGCACCAACCTGGACGACATTATTACCAAAGCTAAAGGCCGTATTATTATCGGAACTTTTTCTTCTTTGCTTTCTCGTATTAAACAAGTTGTAGAAATCGCGGAACGTTTAGGAAAGGTTATTGCGGTAGACGGTTACTCTTTAAAGAGTAACATGGAAATTGCTAAAGAGTTGGGCTACATAAAAGTAAATCCAAAAACAATTGTTGATATTAAAAATATCGAACAATACCCATTGGAAAAAGTGGTGATTATTTGTACTGGGGCACAAGGAGAAAAAAATGCGGCGCTGATGCGTATTGCCAACGGCGAACATCGCTCGGTGCGACTCACCAAAGGCGATACCGTGATTTTTTCTTCATCAGTAATTCCAGGCAACGAACGCACCGTGCAACGTCTCAAAGATACTCTCTTTAGAAAAGGTGCCGAAGTTATTCATTATCAGATGATGGACGTCCACGCCGGTGGTCACGCCAAAGCCGATGATGTAAAATTAATGTTACGTCTTTTGAATCCAAAATATTTTGTGCCAATTCACGGCAACCATTATTTACTTTGCTACAACGGCAAAGTGGCCCGCTCGATTGGTATGCCCCAAGAAAATATTTTCATTGCGGACAATGGTCAAGTGATGGAATTCAAAGCCGGCCAAGGTGTTTTGACTAAAGAAAAAATTCCAGCCGACTATGTATTCGTCGATGGTCTAGGCGTATCGGACGAAACCAATGTGGTAGTTCGTGATCGTCAACTTTTGGCTGAAGATGGTATGGTGGTAATCATTACCACTATCGACAGCAAGACTGGAAAATTAATTCAAAATCCAGATATTATTTCTCGTGGTTTTGTGTTCTTGAAAGAGCACAAAGAATTGATTGAAGATTTACGCAATCGCGTGAAAAAAATCGTGACTGAATCCGATCCACTTTCTTGGGCTGATACCAACAACATCCGCAATAAAATTCGTGATTATGTAGGACAGTTCCTCTACACCAAAACAGAAAAACGTCCGATGGTGCTACCGGTGATTATCGAAGTATAAAAATCAAAATAAAAAACCGAAGTCTTACGACCTCGGTTTTTTTGTTTACAGCTATAAGCCGAATTCTGTACTTTAATCTTGCGACCAAAGCGACGATCATTTGTCTTGTTTTGATATTACTATCAAAATCTAGCGAGCGAACTTTTTATGCCGACGAATCGACACTCTGCTCTTGCGCCCGGCAGGGCTTGGCACCAGATCGTTTCACAACGACCGGAGTATAGTAGCTTTGATCTAGAACCAAAACTTCCATACGCTTTTCACCTTTCTCCAGAAATAAACCCGGATAGTATTGTCTCTGTGCCGCTTTCCCTTGTCTGATGTTGCCACCAAACCGGTGGGGGTTACCCACTGCCTTTTTTCCTTGCTTGCGCAGGGAGGGTGTTCGGACTTTCCTCACCGACTAGGTCGGAGCGATCATCCACTGTAAACGCCGTGATTATAGCAGTTTTTAGCCATTTTGTCAATCCTACATTGACAAATCATCAATTTATGCTATAATTGCTCGTTATTCTTTAATACCCGACTTTTTCGGATATTGAAGAAAGAAAATCATCGGGTGATGGTTTTCTCAGTAGTTCTTTCCCAATCATCTACCTGGAGTACACACCATGCGTAAATTATTTTTGGTCGCTATTGTTTTGCCTGTCGTCGGTTGCGGAGATACCGTTGCCATGAACACCCGCAGCTTTGCGTCTGCGGACACTCAAACTGATTTGGCAATCAGTTGGGACGTATCAACAGACCAAAACAACGACGACGTCGTCACTGTTGCCAATTGCGCAACCAGCACCGACTGTGATGACGGCATTTTGATCACGACCGACACCTGCACCAACGGTGTCTGCCAACATACCAAAGACTGGGGTGTAAAAGTCGCGCTGAAGAAATCTCCGGATGTCGGTGTTTACACCAACATTTCCATGGAAATCCCAGGACTGTCACCAGACGGCAAGATATATCTAAACGGTGATTATGAGGCTTGGGATAACGACCCGATGCTATACAAGGACGTTGTTTTCCTGATCACCACGGACAAGGAAAAGATTTGTGGCACATTCGACGCCGGCCTTGCCCCAGCTTATCGAGGAATCCATTTCAAATCAGGCGACGGACCAGAAAAATTCCAAGAGGTCGCGAATCAGATGACCGTCTCAGTGGTTTTCTATCTAGACAAAATACTTGTCAAGGAAGTACCGCTGACAACAGTCGAAATTCCGATCGAGATGGTCAACAAATGGCCCACGTACATCATCCAGAAGGACATCGTAATTTCGTTGGGACTCGAGGAATACTGTCAGGCCAAATAGTCGCTCTTTTCATCGAGCGCATTTGACTGAATAGATAAAACGGTTCGGGGACACCGTGCGAGCTTCACTCGCCAACGTCCCCAAATCCCTCTAGTATCTGAATTTCGGATATTAAAGGGATTTTTTATTTTAGCTTGCCATTTTGGTATAGAATAGATATAATTAGACATATGCAAGATTTACTTTTTTCTGAAATTCAAATTCCAAAAAAAATAGAGATCAATGATCTCTTAGTTAGCATGCGCAAGTACTGCCAGGAGAGCGACGTGGAGAGAGCGCAGCTTGCTTATGATTTTGCGGCCAAAGCCCACGAGGGACAATTTCGCCGTTCTGGTGAACCGTACATCTACCACCCACTGATTACCGCTCACATTTTATCTCAAATTCAAGCCGAACCAAATATTGTAATTGCCGGCATCATGCACGACGTACCGGAAGACACCGCCGTGACTTTAGAAGATATTGAAAAAAACTTCGGTCCCGACATCGCCAACATGATTAAAGGCATCACCAAACTCGGTAAACTCAAATACCGTGGCATGGAGCGCTATATTGAGAACCTCCGAAAACTATTCGTAGCCATGGCCGAAGATATTCGTGTAATGATTATAAAATTTGCGGACCGTATTCATAATCTTAGCACCCTTGATTCTTTGCCACCAGAAAAACAAAAACGAGTCGCTTTGGAAAGCATGGAAATTTACGCACCGATTGCCAACCGTCTGGGGATGGGTGAATTTAAGGGCTTGCTCGAAGACATGTCTTTTAAATATCTCGAACCAAAAGAATATGAACGCGTGGTGAAAATTCGCGATCAAGTAATTACCGACAAACATGCTTATTTAAAAAAAGTAATCGAAAAATTAAAGTTAGAAATGAACCAGGTGGGGATAAAAAATAATATTCACGGACGTGAAAAACAAATTTTTAGATTATACCAAAAATTAAAAAGAAAAAATTGGGAGGTGGACAAAATTTACGATATTGTGGCGGTGCGAATTATTGTGGAAGATGTAGGAAATTGCTATGCGGCACTAGGTATTGTCCACAAACTTTATACTCCATTAAAAGGACGCATCAAAGATTATATTGCTCAACCAAAACCAAACGGTTATCAATCTTTGCATACTACTGTTTTTTGTGAAGACGGTCAGATTGTTGAATTTCAAATTCGCACCAAAGAAATGCATGAAGAATCCGAATACGGTGTTACCATGTCTCACTGGAGCTATGACGAAAAACACAAAACTCGTTCCAAAAAGGATCTAAACTGGGCCAAAGAATTGGCCAACATGCAGGAAGAAATTTTAAACAACATGAAAGATTTGGAAGAAATGAAAGTGGATTTTTTCCGCAGCCATATCTTTGTGTTTACTCCTCAAGGTGACGTGATTGATTTACCGGAAGATGCGACACCAGTGGATTTTGCTTATCATATTCATACCGAGGTTGGCAATAAATGTAACGGTGCCAAAGTAAATGACCAAATGGTCAGTTTAGATTCCTTCTTAAAGAGCGGTGACGTAGTAGAAATCATTACGGATAAAAATCGCAAAGGACCAAGTCCAGATTGGATAAAGTTTGTAAAAACTCACGCGGCTAAAAATCATATTCGTACTCAACTCAACACTTCTAGGGCTAGTTGGATTAAAAATTTGTTTGATAAAAAGGCTAGTAAATAATTTTTCAAAATAAAAAGCACCGGCTATTAAGTTTTTTTAGCATCGCGAAGCTTTTGAAGTAAAATGCATTTGTTTGAGCGAAGCGAGTTATGCATTTTACGTTCAACAAAATTTGTTAATTTACCAAAAGCGCAGCGCGCTAAAAAAACTTAATAGCTGGTGGTTTTTTATTTTTCTAATAAATTCTTTAATTCGGTTTTGAATTCATCACTTTCTTCAATCTTGTATGAGGTCTTTATTTTTTTACCATCTACCACTAAGTAAACTTGAGTAATGCCTGTAAATTGTGAAAAAAGCGCTTTCAAGTCACCGGCTTTCGCCTTGACTTGAACTGATGTCAGTGCAATATCAAAACCGCTTTCTACTACTACTGGAGTATTTTTTTTATTGCCAAAACTTAACTGCCCCACCAAACTAGGCATAGTTTCTTTATTTAAAACGTAGGCTTTTTCTACAAATAATTTGTTGTCCCCTTCTTCTTCGGAAGTTTTTCCTACCACGACCGCCATCTGACCTTCGACCCAAATATCTTTGGTGACTTCATAAACTTTTGGAAATACCAACAGCTCCAATTTATCCGTGGTGTCTTCCAAAGTTACAAAACTCATTTGTTTACCGCCACGGGTAATTTTCTTTTTGACACTGTCAATGATTCCGGCCACTACCACCCAATCATTTCTGGTACTGGAATACAATTCGTTTATCGGCGTCAGACAACCACTCATCGCATTTTGATATTGAGTAAACGGATGAGCGGTGACATAAAGACCAAGTAATTGTTTTTCCCAAATAAGTTTTTCATCAAGCGTGGCATTTGGCGCCGGTGCGATATTTAGTTTGGAAATAAATTCAATACTGGTACCGGCAAACAAAGAATTTTGAGAAGACGTTTCTTTCTCTTGATTATTTTTGGTGTAATATAAAATATTTTCTAAGTTGGACAACAAACGTCCACGATCAAAACCAAAACTATCCATCGCTCCACATTTGATAAGGCTATCTAATGATTTACGATTAAGATCTTTGTCTTGCACACGTTTGAGAAAATCTTCGAGATCAATAAATTTACCATGAGCGGTGCGTTCACGATAAATAACTTCCGCAATATGTTCACCGAGATTTTTTACAGCACTCAAACCAAAACGAATCACAGCCGTACCGCCATTTTCCCAACCAATCATAGCAAAGTTTTTCAGACTTTCATTCACGTCAGGAGGCAAAACTTGAATACCCATTTTCCCGCACTCATGAATAATTTCCGGCACCTTATCCATATCACCACTTTCGGCAATTAGCACCGCGGTCATATATTGAATAGGAAAATTAGCTTTCAAATAAGCCGTCTGATACGCCACTGCGCCA
>CAIOJG010000048.1 GCA_903858555.1 Candidatus Magasanikiibacteriota bacterium | reverse complement strand
TAGCGAGGGTTCAATTCCCTCTAGCCACCCCTTTGGGGATTTTTTAATTTGACCTCTATCTCGTATGAATAGTTTAAATTATTTTATAAACTTTCATTCATCTTTTTCGCAGTCCATAACTCTGTTTTGTACTTGGCTGCTCATCCTGCATTTTTCTTGGGCCGGTTATTGGTTTTTGACTAAAGCTAAAAAAATAAATTTTGCAACTTTAATACTCGGCACATTGACTGTGGTCGATAGTTTTTTGCTTTTTTCTAGTTATCAAAATTTATTTTTATGGCTAATTTGTTTAATAAATATCCTGATTTGCGTCATGGTTTTTCACCAATATTACAAAACCATCGTCACCCAAGAATATCTAAAGGAATATATAAATTTTAAATTTTATATTGAAGTTATCGGAATCAGCTGGAGTATACTGGGTTTGATAAGTTTGCATTTTTTTAAAGCCAACGAAAACATCTTAACCCTGATGATGTTAGTGATTTTTTTAAGATTAAATTGGATAATTATTTTGAAGAAAAAAGTTTATTCCATCGAATATCCAAACTCCCAACTTTCTGACGAACCCTTGATGAGCTTGGTAATAATCGCTCTAAACGAAGAAAAATATATTTCCAACTTGCTGGAATCAATAAAAAAATTGAGTTACAAAAAAATTGAAGTTATCTTTGTGGATGACGCCAGCACCGATAAAACCGTTGAAGTTGTAAAAACTTTTGAAAATTTTTTTCCACTACAAATAAAGATAAAAGAAAAATCTCAACGCGGAGTTTCAAGATCGCGTAACTTGGGAGCCAAGTTCGCAAGCGGTGAATTGATTACTTTTTTGGATTCTGATGTGTTGCTGCCAGTCGATTTTGTTGAAAATTGTATAGCTGAATTTTCAAACAAACATTTGGCCATCACGGGTGCTGATTTTGATCCAATCAATACCGTGCCAAACGATAAAATCGTGATTGAGGTATATCGTTTCTGGATAAATACCGTCCAATACTTTTTCCCAAGAGTTATTGGATCTTGCATAGTAGTGCGCAAAGATTTACACGATAAAATATTGTTTGACGAAGAGGTTATCCAAGCGGAAGATTTTGATTACGCTAGACGCGGTTCTCAGATTGGTAAATTTAGAATCCTGAAATCAAAACCGGTAAATATATCTTGGAGACGCTTTAGAAATGAGAATCCAATAATTCTAATAATAAAATATTTAGCTTTTGAAATCTATCGAAATACTATAGGAGAAATAAAAAAGCCGATTTTACCTTATAATTTTGAGGACAACCACAGATAAACCATAAATAAAACACCATAGAATTACTATGGTGTTTTTTAATTGTTATTTTTTAATAAGAACCAGGTCCTTTGAAATATACCGGATCTTGAGTGACATAAACTCCATTGCCCCAATCTATTGGTTTTCCAAGCACCAGCGACACCACGGCATACGTAATACTATAAGCAAGTAAAATAATAGTCAAACCACCCACCGCTTGATATAGTAAAGTTTTTGCTTTGGTTACCTCCTCTTCATTGCCACCGGCAGTCATCCAGAGATAGCCGGCATAAAGGACCAAACAAACAAAAATGGTGCCTAAAAAGCTTAGAGCCATTCTAATAATATTTACAGCGATAGTACGTGGATCTTGAGCGGCGCCAAAGTTTGCTCCTTTTTCTTTTCCAGCGGCATCCAACTGAGCAGCAATATCTGAAGCCATCGTACTAGTTTGTGCCAAAGCCGGAGCGGTAATAGCAAAAATATTAAAGATTGCCACCGCCGCTATAAGATAAATTTTGAGTTTATAAATCATAAAAAATTATTGTTGACCTGCGGGATACTGACTTTTTTGTGAACTAAATCCAGATACCCAACAACTCCAAGTATTGGCCCAACTATTGTCATTTGGTGTGCAATCAGTATTAGCTGGGGCACCTCCGGTAGCGGAAGTGGTCGGCTGGGCGCTTTCTCCAATTTTGGCCACTACAAAAGTGGTGATGGAAAAAGCCGAGACAGAAATAATCAAACCAATCGTCGCCATTTTTATAATATCCTTCGCTTTAGTTACATTTTCTTCATTGCCACTGGCGGTCAACCAAAGATAACCGGCATACACTGTCAAAGCAATAAATATCGTACCAACCAAAGATAATGCGACTTTGATATATTGACCAATAGTTTGAGAAAGAGTGAATTGGTCGGCCTTATTATAGCCAGCGCCTATTGCTATATTCTCGGTACTCTTAAGACCAATATCTGGAGCAGCAAAAGCCAGTGATGGCACAAGTATTATTGATAAAATCAAGCCAAGTAATATTTTTTTCATATTAAATTATTGGCAACAAATCTCTCCGGTCGTTGCACATGCTCCTAGTGAAGGCCCGCCGTTATTGCAAGTCGGCCCAGTTTCACACGTAGCATTGTTATTTATAGCTGTACATTGCGCATCTGTAAGACCGCCGGATGGAGAAGGGGTACTATTTCCAGCCAATTTACCAGTCACAAATGCCGTGATGGCATAAGCACTCAGTGTAATCGCTAAACCAATTATTGTTTGGGTAGCTATATCTTTTGCTTTGGTTACTTTTTCCTCATTGCCACTGGCAGTCATCCACAGATAACCGGCATAAACCGTCAAAAGCAAAAATATAGTACCAACCAAAGACAGTGCGCCTTTGATGATTGTACTTAAAGAATCTTCTAAACTGGTTGCTAATCCGGTATTTCCACCCACTTTGCCCAATTCTGTATTCGCTGCATTAAACTGAGCCGACGCAGTGAGTGGCACAATTAGCAGAGTGAAGAATAAAACTAAAAAAAATATTTTTTTCATAATTAATAAATTTTACGGAGATTTTGGAGCTACTGGTGGTGCCGTAGAAGCTCCAGAGCCGATATTTGTAAATACAAAATTTGAAATCGCGTAAGCGGCCGATACAATCACTAAACCGGTTATTGCTGTCTGGATTATCTCTTTGGCTTTGTCCACGTCTTCACTTGAACCCATAGATTTCATCCAAACGATACCGGCGTAGACCATTAAAATAAAGAAAAAAACACCAATCAAAGACAGAGCGGAATTGACTATCACACCGGCTACACCTGGAAGCGTGCTAACCCCTTGTACAGCGGTTGGCAAATTTGTTCCTGTTTGGGCATCCCCCAAACCAAAATCATTTCCGGCTGCTTTTACCATTTGAGGTAAGGCCGAAAGGAAAAGTAAAAAAATGATTGCCTTAAATATAATTTTAAATTTCATATTATTGGATACAGAAAGAATTTTTTCCTTTCTCTAGCCAATAATAATAGAGGGCGGCGCGCTCGTTTCTCATGTTGATGTCGACGAAAAAAGCGCGCCAAAGACTCTCTACAATGTTGTTCCAGCTTGACCGTTTGTTGTTGCATTTACTAAACTGTTGATAACGAAGGTTGCCAAAGCGTAAGCGGACAAAATAATGGCCAAACCAATAACACCGGAGAAAATCCATTTTTTGGCTTCTCCTACTTGTTCGTCATTTCCACCAGCGGTCATCCATTTGAAACCACCAACTAAAACGATAACAACTGCAACGATACCCAGCAAGCCCATTGCTACACGGATAATATTAGCGATTGTCGTACGAATATCACTAGTACCAAGACCAATAGCGCCGCCGTAGGAAATACCTAGATCGGTTGAACTAATCATAGTCGTAGCACTGGCGGCCATAGGCGACAATGCAGTGATTGCCATAGCCAAAACTGTGGATACGGTCAAAATAGTTGCAAGAATTTTTTTCATATTGTCACCCCCTTTCTATGTTCTTTTTTCATTGTAATATTATATCACACTAAGATTTAATTTACCACAACATTATCGCTATGGACTTGGGCTCTGAAAATACTGAATTATTACCGACAAAATAATATAACTGGTCAAAGTTAATATCACTCCTAGTACCGCCCAAATAATTGTTTTCGTACCGGATTCAACTTTCTCCGGATTCCCGCCAGACCAAAGCCATTTGCTTGCTCCTAGCACAACCATCAACAAAGAAACCGAACCTAAAATTCCCAACAAAGCTTTGATGACGGAACTGATAATTTGTACCGGGCTCGTGGCTGTAATTGGATTTTGCAAAGACACGGTATCTGTAGTAGTCGCTAAAACACGCGTGGAACAAAGAAATAGGCTGACAATAAATAAAGACAGTACCACAATTTTATACTTCATACGGCAGGTCTTAAAACAATATTAATCACAAAATTTAAAATCACATAGCTAGAGAATAAACCCACCACGCCTAATGTTGTCCAAGTCAAAATAGACTGCGCCTTGCCGACATTTTCCGCGTTGCCAGCGGCCGACATCCACAAAACTCCTGCCCATATATACAGCGCCATGGCAGCCATTCCAGAAACAGCAATTAAAAAATTTATAACTTTACGAATAATTTGAAGAACACCACCTTGATTAGCCGAAAAACCGACTGGATTTAAAACTGATTGCGCAGCTGATTTTATTGCATAATTAGGATCAAGATTTTGCTTGTTAGCCAAAAAAGCAGTCGTGCTCTGCTGTATATTCTGTTGCAAATTTAACAGCGGATTATTTTGAATAGCGGTCTGTGCGGCCATATATGATTGGCATGTCTGATCTTTTACGATCTCTGATGTTTGTCCTGATGAGGCACATGATTTTGAATAATCAGCTGTGGGATCATAGACTTCACAAGTGAACGGCGGTTGGCTGCCGGTATGACATACAAAAACATCTGCCGCTCTAGCATTTCCTACAATAAAAAAACTTCCAATTATGGCGGCAGAAAATAAAAGTAATATCCTTTTCATATTTTAAAATAAAGTAAAAGCCGCCGTCACACCTAGTGCCTGCGCCACGAACCCAACTATCACATAAGCGGCAAATGAAATAAACATACCGATAACCGCGTTAACCATTGCCCCGGTTCCAGCTTGCACCTTTTCTTGATTACCTTGGGACAAGACCAATACAAAACCACCATAAACAAATACACCCAAAGAAATCGCTCCGATTATATTAAATAAATATTTGACCAAATCAAGTAAAAGATAAATAAAAATTGTAATATCACTACATTTTTTATTTGACCAGTTTGCTAATTTACCCGGCTGTCCACAATCTATAATAAATTGAGACAAACTACTCTGTGCAGTACTCACTGAACCGTGCGCACCCACGCCGGTTAAATTTAACGTTTGCAACTTCTTTGCATAATCATCTTTCCATGCTTTAGTGTTTGTATCACAGATTGAAGCATCCCCATTTCCTTTTGAATCAGTGGCCCTAGCACAAGTTACGGCTGTTGCCTTTTGTTGATCTGCTGTTAAAATTTTTGTAAAACATTGGTTTTGGGCAGCCGGTAAACAAGTTGAAATAAATATTTTTGATTGATCCTGGTAATCCGCGTCCTTAAGAGAACCTAAATCACTGTAACACCTACAATCATTCCCATCGGCCAAGGCTTGGCCGGCAAAACAAAATACAAAAATCAATGCACCTAGAAAAAACAAATATTTTTGATGTTTTTTCATATTTTAGAGGGTTTGGTTTATTTTTTGAACGCCACGATCTAAAACCTGACTTCTCCAAACATTAGTTGCTTCTGGGGTTGCTTGTGGAACTATCCACTCATCTATCATGTCTTGTATAGCTTTTTGAGCACCAACATAATCGCGTCCTTGATACCAATTTTCTGCTGTTAGAATTTGGTCTACAAAAGGAGCTAGATCCGGTTTGGTTTTTTGATCGGCAATATATGTACGCAAAGCAGTCGGACGTCCAGTTTGATCCAAATAATCTTTTACGGCTTTGGAATGAGTCAAAAAATCCACAAGGTTCCAAGCTTCATTTTTATTTTTTGACTTAGCCAAAACGGTTTGAATCCAATAATTGGCTACGTTTACCTGATTGTCGGGATTGAGTTGGAAGAGCGGTAAAACGTGGAATTCAAATTGAGGCGCGCGAGCACGCATAACCGGAAAATCATAACTATAACCAAAATAAAAACCAACTTTTCCATTGACGAAAGCATCCAGGGCATCGCCTTGATCGGCTGACCAAGTATAAGTATCACGAGTCGGATTGGCAAAATCGGTATAAAAATCCATCACCTGACTAGACGCATCGACTGAACCGGAAAATACCGCTTGACCACTTTTGTCCACAAAACCAACATTACTTTGTCTAAATAATAAATACAATAAATCGTCACTGGCAGGAACATTGGTACCGGTCCCAAGCGCGGTTCCGGATTGGATTATCTTGCCTGTTTTTTTGTCATATTTGGTAATTTTTCTCACAGCATCCTGAAAATCAGTCCAGGTTTTTGGCGGCTCAGGCACACCAGATCGATCCAATAGATCTTTATTGTAAAAGACGGCCATCATATCCATGGATAGTGGCAAGCCTACTATTTTCCCTTCTCGTACCACATCATCACGCACCGCTTTTACATATTGTTGATCCAATCCGGTAAGATCCAACAAATTACGAACTTGATTGTTCACGGTAGTATTTGTGCCACCAAGGGCGGCTTTTACTGTTGTTACGGTTACATCATTTACAGAGGCCGGCATCGGAGATAATTTTGTCAAAAATTTACCAATGTCACGATTTTGTACAGAAATAATATCCGGACCGTGATCTTCCGCCAAAGCTTCCACCAAACGTGGATAAAGTTCGTCGGCACGCAACTGACGCAGATTGACTGTTATATATGGTCTGGCGGCTCGGAAGACGTCAATTTGTTTTTGCAAAGCATCTACATCATCAGTCACAGTCCAATATTCCAAAGTCACCGGCTGGGTAGCCTGGATTTGGGCGGCAGTCATACCTTTACAACCAAAACCAGTAGTTACCAGAAAAACTACTAGGAAAAATAATGAAAAATATTTTTTTATATTCATAAGTGCGTAAATTATTTCGCACCAAAATATTATACCACAGTTTTGAGATATTTCCTAAATTCATCTTTCAATTTTGGATCGCGCAAAGCAAATTCTACATTGGCTCTGAGATAACCAAGTTTTGAACCGGTATCATGATAAGTTCCATCTATCAAACACGCGTAGTAAGGACGTTTTTTAAGAACTTTAGTGTGGGCATCGGCCAACCACAGCTCTCCATCTTTTCCAAGTTTAGTTTTTTCTAAAGCTTCAAAAATATCCGGAGTTAAAATAAAGCCACCTAAAATCGCTAGATGTGACGGGGCTTTTTCTGGACCAGGTTTTTCTACAATTCCTTTTACCTGATAAATACCTTTTTCTACTTGCTGCGCATCTAAAATACCATATTTTTTTGTGTCTTCAGAACTCACTTTACAAGCCGTAACTACCGGATCACCATACTTTTCGTAAACTTCAATCAATTGCTGCAATTGAGATTTTTTAGGAGTGTAAAAAAATTCATCCCCCCACATCACCGCGAACGGCTCATCACCAATAATATCTTTGGCACAAAGCACTGGGGTGCCATTTCCGTATGGTCCTTTTTGACGAATAAAAATAAAATTGGCCATGTCGGCAATTTTTTTAATATCCTCGGCCATTTCATTTTTCTTTTGTTTTTTGAGCCAATTTATCAACTCATAATTTGGACTAAAATGGTCTTCGACCGCGCGTTTACTTGGCCCAGTCACCATAATAATATCCGTAATACCGGCTCGTACCGCGTCTTCCACCACATACTGAATAATTGGTTTATCCACTATCGGCAACATCTCTTTTGGTTGTGCTTTGGTGGCTGGCAAAAAGCGAGTGCCGAGGCCCGCGACCGGAATAACAAGTTTGCGAATTTTTTGGGTCATACATTACAAGTTTAGAAAAAATACTGATTGGATTGTATCAAAAGCCGCTTGTTTCCGCAATGTGTGTATACTAAATATTAAATCTTGGTTATATATAGTGGTTTAATAAAAAATAAATAAAAATTTACAATAGAAAAAGCAACCGCCAAGATCCACAAGCTAGCCAGCTCAAATCCAAGCACCACTCCGATTAAAGTCAATAAAAGCGCCAACAATCCAAGCACATCAACAAATATTTTTCTTTTAATTAAACCGGTAAAACCGCCGACTTTGCCTAAATTATAATATTTAAATATGGCCACTAAAAAAAGCATTGCTCCTAAAATACTAAACCAGAGGGGCGCATCAATTTTAAAAGATAAAAATAAGTACACAGCGACTAACAATATTTCAATATTTTTTTGAAATAAAATATTT
>CAIOJG010000047.1 GCA_903858555.1 Candidatus Magasanikiibacteriota bacterium | reverse complement strand
CATGTTGGGAAGTTTGGAACTTTTATCTGCACAAGTAGAAGAAGTTTTGGTTTGTTCAAAAAATTTAAAAGTACCGGCGAACTATAAACAAGCAAAAAATATTGTGGTGCTTGGTATGGGTGGATCCACTTTGGGGGCGCATATTTTAAAATCTGTTTTTTTTGATAAATTAAAAGCGCCGTTAGAGATTGTAAACGGCTACCATGTCCCAGCTTACGTGGATAAAAATAGTTTTGTAGTCGTCTCTAGTTATTCCGGTACGACCGAAGAGCCGGTTTATGCGATGAAAGAAGCGCTGAAACGTAAAGCTAAATTGGCCGTAATTTCTTCTGGTGGTGATTTGGCAAAAATGTCTGCCGCCATGAAAATCCCTGGCTTGATTTTTTCTACCAATAATAATCCGTGTGGTTCGCCACGTATGGGGCTTGGTTATTCGATTGTTGGACAAATGGTTTTGTTTGCCAAAGCCGGTTTGATAAATTTGACGCCAAAAGAAATAAAAAATATCATGATGGTTTTGAAAAAATATGATACCGAATTTGGCACTTCCAACGCTGATAAAAATCTTGCCAAAGAAATGGCTAAAAATTTATTTGGCAGAAGTGTGTGGTATGTTGGTGCCGAGCATTTTTCTGGTAATGCTCACGCTGCTGCCAACCAAACCAATGAAAACGCTAAACGTTTTGCTGGGTATTTTTTGATCCCAGAATTAAATCATCATTTGATGGAAGGTATGTTTTATCCGGAAAGTAATAAACAGAACCTTGGTTTTGTATTATTAGAGTCCGATTTGTATGATAGTCATATCCAAAAACGATTTGATATCACCAAACAAGTGCTGGATAAAAACGGAATAAAATATTTTTCCTATAAAGCCCAAGAAAAAGACAGATTATCTCAAGCCTGTGAATTATTGGTTTTTGGTAGTTATGTTAGTTATTACGGAGCGCTGTTGCAGGGCATAGACCCGACCGCGATTCCGTTTGTGGATTTTTTTAAAGAACAGTTGAAGAAATAATTTATGGATCTTTCGGTCATCACCGTTAGTTGGAATAGCGCCAAATTGATTGGCGAACAAATTGACTCCGTAAAAAACGGTTGCCAAAATATTTCGTTTGAAGAAATTGTGGCGGATAACGGTTCAACTGATGGTACTGCCGACTTGATTGCTCAAAAATATCCAGAAGTAAAATTAATTCGTAATGAAAAAAATCTTGGTTTTGGCGCACCCAACAACATCGCTGCTAAAATGAGTGCTGGTGAATTTTTATTATTTTTAAATCCAGATATGCGTGTGTCAGCTGGCAGTCTGGATAAAATGGTAGAATGGATGCGAACGCATAAAGATGTTGGCTTGGCGAGTTGTAAACTTGTAGATGAAAATGGTAAATTGAATGAAGACGCGCAGCCACGTCGTTTTCCAGAGTTGTTTGATCAACTTGCAATCATTTTAAAACTTCCACATCTGTTTCCGGGAATTTTAAATCGCTACATGTTTAAAGGTTTTGACGCGGATAAAGAACAAGAAGTGGATTCGGTGCGCGGATCTTTCATGATAATGCGCCGAGAAGTTTTTGAAAAATTAGGTTTTGCTTTTGACCCAAGATATTT
>CAIOJG010000046.1 GCA_903858555.1 Candidatus Magasanikiibacteriota bacterium | reverse complement strand
TTTCTGGTTGGATGGGCGTTTGTTCGCTATACCAACAAGTACTCGGAAATTCCTTGAAGAAGGCACTTTGCCTCGAACCCCCGAGAAGACATATCGGGGGAGAGGTGGATATTAAAAAACCACTCGCACACTTATAAGGAAATAAATAATTGTTTCTTTGTAAGACGAGTGGTTTTTTTATTTTAATTTTATAAATCTTCAATTTCTCGTAAAAAACTTCCTGGTTTAATTTTTATTGGTTGGTCATCTTCTTCAGGCATATATTGGATGTCATCATTAAACACAGTTCGATTTATATTTAATAATGAATGATCTTCAAATAATTCCTGGCTCATCTCTGATAAAAATATACTTGGACCACCGGCATCACCCCATTCAACACTCATTGGAAAAGTGAGGAATAAATTTTTCTTGGCGCGAGTGGCGGCTACATAAAATAAACGTCGTTCTTCCTCTAGTCCATTTTCTTCCCTCATTGATCGAGCGCTAGGAAATGATTCATTGGCAAGATTAATAATAAAAACCGTGCCCCATTCCAAGCCTTTGGCTTGATGAATTGTGGATAGCACAAGTTTTTTTTCTCGGATTTGTTCACTATTTGGTTGTATATAGGTTTCCTGTAAACTCGCTTCAGATAAAAAATCTGTAAGGCTTGGGGCTTTGCTAGCGAAGGTTGCGAGTTGTTCTAAGTCTTTAATACGTTCATCGCTGTCCAAAAATTCTGTTTCTAAATATGTAGTATAGTCAGATTCAAGTAAAGCCGAAATTAAATTTCCGGCATTGGTATTATCCGATATTTGGGCTTCTAAAAGTTTTTCAAATATTTTTAAAAAATTATTCCAACCCTGTTTTGCTTTTCCGGAAACTATTTCTCCAATGTTTTTTATTTCCTCAATATTTTCTAATTTTTGAATCTGAGTAATTATTTTTTGAGCGGCAGCGGGGCCAACACCTTCTTCATGTTGGAGGATGCGAAGCCAGGCAGCGGTGTCGGCTAAATTGTTGAAAATCCTTAGATAACTCAAAGTATCTTTGATGTGGGCGCGATCAAAAAAACGCAAACCACCACGGTAATCATATTTTATGCCGGCTTTTGTAAGTTCCATTTCGAGCGCTTGGGAATGATGGGACGCGCGAAACAGAATCGCCATGTCTTTTTGATCTGACCCTTGTTCTTCTAGTTCGATAATTTTTTTAACAATAAAATTTGCTTCGGCTGATTTATCCATTTGTGGATATAGTGCTGGGCGTGGAAGTCCAGAAATTAAAGCCCGTAATTTTTTTGGATATTGTTTGGTATTGTTGGAAATTATGTTATTGGCCAATTTTAAAATTTCATCACTGGATCGATAATTTGTTTCCAGACGAAATATTTTTGCTTCCGGATATTTTTCTTCAAATTTTAAAATGTTGTTGATGTCGGCAGCACGGAAAGAATAAATACTTTGAGCATCATCACCAACTACCAAAATATTGCGATGAATTTGAGCAAGACAGTCGATAATTTTAGCTTGCAGTTTATTGGTGTCCTGATATTCATCCACCAAAATATATTGAAATTGAGTGGCAAAATTATTGGCAATCGCCGGTAAATTTAAAAGAGAAAAAAAGTTTACCAATAAATCATCAAAGTCCATGGCGTTGGCTTCTTTTTTCTTTTCAGAATATTTTTGTGCGATTTCTTTAAAGGTGTCGGCGAGTGGCCAATAGCTCGGATATTTTTTATCCAATACTTCATCGATACCAATCTGAGCGTTGCGACTAAAAGAAATTATACTTTCAATAATTTTAGCCGAAGGAAATTTTTCTCCCGTTTTAAAATCTTTAACAACAATTTTTAAAAGTGCTTGGGCATCGTCAGCGTCGAGCACTGTAAAATTATTTTTGTATCCTAAATGGGTGGCATATTTTCGTAAAATTTTATTGGCAATTTTATGGAAAGTGCCAGACCAAGGAAGTGGAGAAGAGGCACTGGTAAGAGTTTGGACGCGCTCAATCATTTCGTTGGCGGCTTTGTTGGTAAAGGTTACGAGCAGGATATTTTCTGGACTAATTCCTTTTTCTAGCAAGTAGGCCACTCGATAAGTAATAGTTCGAGTTTTGCCGCTGCCAGCTCCAGCTAAAACTAAACAAGGACCATCGCCATTGTATATGACCGCCAACTGTTCTGGGTTTAATTCTTGTTCGTAGTTAATCATAGAGTTTTCATTCTAACATGTCAGGGGTAATTAATCAAAAATTCATTGACAAAATCTGGTGTTGAGAGTATAATCGCCAGTCGGCGTGCAGTTCGCCGGCGTGTTGTTCCGAGTCTTGGAGTGAATGATGAATAAATTAAATTCGCCTGAACAGGTCCTCTCAGAGTGTGTGGGGCGAAGCATTTGTGCGTATGCTCGTGGTAAAGATGGCGAAGAGGTTCTGGTCTACGACGATCAGCTTGTGGCGGTTCGCTTCCCCAAAACTGCAAAGCCGTCCGAGGAAATTCCCGGACGGCTGCGCTATTTTGCACTAAAAACCTTGATTTTTATTGTAAAATAGCGTAAAGTTGGCTAAATAAATATTATGTCATTTTTTGAACTTATTCACGAAGACAAAAATACCGGTGCTCGCGCTGGTATCATGCACACGGACCATGGGGATATTCCAACCCCGGTTTTTATGCCGGTTGGTACTCAGGCGAGTGTGAAGACTTTGGATCAGACCGATCTACTGACTTTGAACCCAAAAATTATTTTAGCTAATAATTATCATTTGCATTTACGTCCGGGTGAAGATTTGATTGCTCAGGCCGGCGGGTTGCATAAATTCATGCATTGGGACAGACCAATTTTGACGGATTCGGGTGGTTTTCAGGTATTTTCTTTAGGTATTCAAAAGGAATTAAAAGGTCAGCAAGGTAAGTTGGTAAAGATCGGCGAAGATGGTGTGCATTTTCGTTCTCACATCGATGGTTCGGATCATTTGTTTACTCCAGAATCAGCCATAGAGTGTCAGCATAAAATTGGTGCGGATATTATAATGGCTTTTGATGAGTGCACACCGGATGGTGCGGATTTAAAATATACCAAAGAGGCTATGGAACGTACTCATCGTTGGGCAGTGCGTTGTGTGGAGGAACATAAGAAAAATACTTCTTATCACGGCTACCGTCAATTTTTATTTGGTATTATTCAGGGCGCCAATCATGAGGAATTTCGTCAGGAGTCGGCAAAGTATATTACCGGTTTAGATTTTGATGGAATTGCTATTGGTGGTGAGAGTATTGGTTACAATATGGAAGCCACGGAAAATATTTTGAAGTGGGTAATGCCGTTTATCCCAAAAGACAAACCTCGCTATACTATGGGGGTTGGTTTAGATCCGGCTGACTTGTTAAAAGTAGTGGCTGGTGGAGCGGATATGTTTGATTGTGTAGCGCCGACTCGTTTGGCTCGTCACGGTATGGTATTTGTATCTACCAAACAAGATCCAAAAAGAAGATTGAATATAAAAAATTCTGCTTTTACAAAAGATTTTTCTCCGATTAGTGAAGATTGTACTTGTCTGACTTGTAAAAATTATACCCGTGCTTATTTGCATCATTTATTTAATGCGCAAGAATTGTCAGCGTTGCGCTTGGCTACCATTCACAATATTCATTTTATGTTGGATTTGATGAGACAGGCACGCGAAGCGATATTGGAAGATCGTTATGCTGAATTTTTAAAAAGTTATTAAAAAAATCCGCTAAATGCGGATTTTTTGTTTAGTTTTTTATTTCGTACTCACCAAAAATTTTTAAAATTAATCGCTGTTCGGCTGCAAAAGCTGTGTCGTCTGGATTAGGGTTGGGGTAGGCTAGTTCAAATAAATTGTGGTCAGTAAATTGTATGCCATCATAATCGTAATCGACTAATTCCTTTAAATTTTTATAAGGAGATGGTGTAAAATGATAGTTTTGCCAAACAATCTTCTCTGTTTTTAAATGTCTTGGCATCGAATAATCTCTAGGATCTTGTACAGGCGGTTGTAATTTTGA
>CAIOJG010000045.1 GCA_903858555.1 Candidatus Magasanikiibacteriota bacterium | reverse complement strand
AAAGCAAATTGAAATCAAAAATGGCAAACGAAAAACTGTCGAAAAAAGAATTTTCCCAGGTTATGTCATGGTCGAAATGACCGTTACCGACGATTCATGGTATATTGTTCGAAATACTCCAAACGTGACTGGTTTCATCGGCTCTGGTACTACTCCGACTCCGATTGACCAAAAAGAAGTTGAACAACTGATCAAACGTACTTCGTCCACCGCTTCCACTCACAAGATTGATGTTGAAGTCAAAGACGTGGTTCGTATTTCCGATGGTCCGTTTAAAAACTTTGAAGGTAAAGTTTCTCAAGTTGATCCAGAACGTGGTAAGATCAAAGTAATGGTCACTATGTTTGGTCGCGAGACACCGGTTGAATTGGATGCCTTACAAGTGAAAAAAATATAATCAAATCACAGTGGTCCATTTGGACGCTTCTCACTGTTTTGAAAAATTAATTTAAAAATAATTTTATGGCTAAAAAAGTTCTAACCCAAATCAAATTACAAATCATGGGTGGAGCAGCTAACCCTGCGCCTCCAGTCGGTCCAGCATTGGGTCAACATGGTGTAAACATCCAAGGTTTCTGTAAAGAGTTCAACGAAAAAACTCAGGACAGAAAAGGTGAAGTCGTGCCAGTAGTAATTACTGTTTACGTCGACCACTCTTTCAGCTTCATCATGAAGATCGCTCCAATGAGTGAACTTATCAAGAAAGCTGCGAAGATTGAAAAAGGTTCTGCTAAACCATTGCAAGAAAAAGTTGGTAAAATTACCAAAGCTCAAGTTAAAGAAATTGCTTTGAAAAAGATGCCTGACTTGAATGCCAACAGTATCGAAGCTGCCATGAGATTGGTAGAAGGTACTTGTAAGCAGATGGGTGTAGTAGTTGAATAATCAAAAAATTAAAAGCTCCAATTTATTTGGAGCTTTTTTATTTTGACATTTTAATATTTATAAAGTAAACTAGCCAAATTAATAATATATTTTATGCCAAAAAATTATCGCTTTATCGATCTCATCACAGCTACTTTTGTGGCAGTGCTAATTTTATCCAATATCAGCAGTACCAAAATTTTGTCACTCGGTTGGTTTAGTTTTGATGGTGGTACTATTATTTTCCCACTATCTTATATCTTTGGTGATATTCTTACTGAAGTTTATGGATACGCTCGTTCACGTCGAGTCATTTGGACTGGCTTTGCGATGAATTTATTGATGGTTTTGGTTTTTTGGATCGTTGGCAAATTACCACCCGCGCTAGATTGGCCATACCAAGATAGTTTTATGAATATTTTAGGAGTCGTGCCACGCATTGTACTGGGAAGTTTGTGTGCTTTTATCGTTGGTGAATTTATGAATAGTTTTGTCTTGGCAAAATTGAAAGTGAAAACCAATGGTAAATTTTTCTTTGTGCGCGCGATTGGTTCCACCGTGGTTGGACAATTCTTTGACACTACTATTTTCTTACTGATAGCGTTTGTTGGTGTATTACCTTTGAATTTAATTTGGGTAATCTGGGTTTCAAACTACATCTTCAAAATTGGCACCGAAATAATTTTATACCCACTTACCAAACGCATTGTCGCTTGGTTGAAAAAACAAGAGAATGAAGACTATTACGACCGTGACACCAATTTCAGTCCAATCGTGATAAAATAAATAACTAAAAATAACAGCACTTTTATTAGCATCGCGAAGCTTTTGAAGTAAATTAATAAATTTT
>CAIOJG010000044.1 GCA_903858555.1 Candidatus Magasanikiibacteriota bacterium | reverse complement strand
CCATCACCATCAAATATTCTTCCTTTATGAGTAGGATTGGTAACTTTACCAATACCATTTAAAACACCACCACTAATATTAACAGATCCGGTCACCGACAAACTCTGAACACTATTATCCCATGAAAAATTAGGTGATGATGAAACCAAACCATTTGACCCTAAATATAAAACGGAGCTGGTGGATTGACCATTAAGATTTAATTGAGACAATGTTTCTGTGGCAATGGTAAAATTACCAGCAACTGATAAGTTTCCGGTAAACTGAGCAGAACCATCAGCGGAAAAAATAAATTTATCTGAACCACCAGCACGCAATGACAATATACTGGTACTTGAAGAATTTGAAAAATTTAAAGCGTCCAATATAAAAGCGTTGCTTGCGCTGCTAGTAACTGAAGTTTTAAATAAAGTGGTAGTAGCAAAACTCAAAGTGTTGGTTGGGCCATCAGACATTCCAAAGTCACCATTCAATAATAAACCGGCTTTGCCAACATTTAACCCACCACGAACATTTATATTACCATTAAAGTCAGCCGCACTTAATACCGATAAATTTGAAATTTTAGCCGAGCCAATTTCACTATTAGAAATAGACGCGCCAGATACATCAATAATATCTAAATCATCTCCATCAGAAACAACATATGCATAATTTCCAGAAACAAAAACCGATCTAGGACCTGACATATTAGGCGAATCTTGAATGACACCTTTATGCACCGGATTGGTAGAGCTTGAAATATCGGCTATTTCTAAAGAACCGCCGGCAAGAGATACAATATACGCATAATTTCCAGAAACAAAAACCGAATCAGGTTCACTTATTATCGAACCACCACTAGCATTTCCCAAACTACCACTGTGAGTAGGATTGGTTGGATTTGAAACATTTATGATTTCCAGAAAATTTGCACCAGAATCATCTGTTACATAAGCAAAATTTCCAGCAACATAGATTGAATTAGGATAAGATAAGTGTGTTGCACCACCGTCTACTATTGTTCCTTTGTGTATCGGATGAGAAGGATCTGAAATGTCCGCAATTTCAAGCGAACTAGAAGTGCCACCGGTAACATACGCATAATCACCAGAAACAGCAACGGCAAGAGGATGGCCGACCGCCGCTCCGCCATCACCATTTGAAAGCGCCCCTTTATGTACAGGATTGGCCGGATCGGATATATCTACGATTTCCAGAGCATCAGAACCATACGAAGCGACATAAGCGTAATTTCCAGAAACAACAACTCCAACTGGGTTAGATAATTTAGCTCCACCGACATTATCCAATAGCGAACCTTTGTGCACAGGACTAGCTGGATTAGATACGTCTACTATTTCTAGAGCATTGGAAAATTGAGAGGCAATATAAGCGTAGTTTCCAGAAACATAAACAGATTGTGGATAATTTAAATATGGCGCAGCACCACCACCATCTACCAAAGCTCCAACATGTTTTGGATTGGCCGGATCGGATATATCTACGATTTCAAGAGATTTTGAAAATGAAGAAACAATATAAGCATAATTACCGGAAACATAAACAGATTTAGGATCAACCATTTGAATACCGGGAGCACTATAATCTATCACGCCTTTGTGAGTTGGATTACTAACCTTACCTTCAGCCGCCAATAAACCATTGAAGGTAGATGTACCAACAAATTTACTACTACCATTTACAACAAAATTTTCAGACGGTGTACTTGTACCAATGCCCAACCTGGCATTTGTACTATCCCAATAAAAATTATTTGGATCTGCTGCCATCTTGGTACCGTCGGAAAATATTACACTTCCAGTGGCAAAAGTAGTACTGGCTCCAGTACCACCGTGATTGAAAAGTAAAACATCATTTACGTCAGATGATAATGAGAATGGACTAGCCGACCAAACTCCATTGTTTACACTAACAATCCCATTCCAAGTCAACGAACTTAAACCGGTACCACCAAATTGAGCTGTGATAGGACTACCTTGCCAAGCACCTGAACTTATCGAAACAAAATTTGCAGTACCGGTAACTGTAAGGTTATTTAGCGTGGAATTCCCAGGTACAGTAATGTTACTAAGGATTAAATTTGATATAGTAGTAGTTGATAAGGTAGTTGTCCCTGTAACATTTAAATTACTACCAAAGCTAGCTCCGCCAGCGATAGACAGATTACCACCGGCTGACAAACCTCCACTGATAGATAAATTACCACCGGCTGACAAATTAAATTTTTCATTATTATTTGATCGAACCGATAATAATGTATCTAAACTAGTGACGCTAGAAAAATTATTGGCATTCAAAATGAAGGCTTTATTTGTAGTAGTATTTATTAAATTATCAAAAGCAGTT
>CAIOJG010000043.1 GCA_903858555.1 Candidatus Magasanikiibacteriota bacterium | reverse complement strand
GATAGTTTAATAATTTCAGAATTAAAATTAAAAAAAGCTCGTTTCGCCGTGAAGTTTATCCGCGTTGTTCCTTTTTTGCGGGCGGTTTTTGTGTGCAACACCGTTTCCGCCGGCACTGCGCTGGAAAATAGTGACATTGATTTTTTTATTATCGCCGCTATGGGTCGGGTCTGGATTGTGCGGTTTTTTGTAAATCTAATTTTGCGTTTATTTGGTTTGCGTACCTATGGCGATAATGTAAAAGATAAAATTTGTTTATCTTTTTTTATCGATGATAATAATCTTAATTTGGAAAAGTTAAAAGCCGCCGATGAAGATGTTCATTTTATTTTTTGGATTTCTCAGATGATACCGATCTATGATCCAAAAAATTATTTAAAGAAATTTTTGACTGCCAATTATTGGATTAGAAATTATTTACCAAATTTTTCCAATCAGCCAAGTTATACAAATATAGTATCCGATGGCCAGATCAGTAAAATTTGGAAGAAGATTTGGGAGATAATGTGGTTTGGTGCTTATGGCGATTTGATAGAAAAGCAGGCTCACGATTGGCAATTACTAAAGATAAAATTGAGTGTGCAAGAGAAAGCCAAAGCCAACGATAATAATGTGGTGATAAATAAAGGTGTGATAAAATTACACGAACTTGATACCCGCCGTGAGATTTATCAGAAGTGGCAAGAAAAAATAAAAACATTTGTTGTATGATAGTAAAAATAAAAAACTATTTACTATTATTTTTTTTGATAGTTTTACCGTTTCAAACTAGGTTGATTTACAAATCGGTTTTTTTAAAAGGAACTTTTTGGGAATACGGCAGTCTGTCGCTTTACGGCACTGAACTTTTATTGGCTTTGATCGTGGTTTTTGATTTGATTAGTAGATTAAAAAATAAAGAATTTAGAAAAAGATTAACAGTTTTTCGGACTCAACCGGCTTTGTCGGTTGTGGGCTTGTTGTCCGTGCTAGCAATTTATTATTTTTCTAGTTTAAATCGTGAAGTTACCTGGCAGTATTTGAATTATGTTATCTACGGCGCGTGTTTGATGATAATTATTGCTCAGAACGGATTATCTAAAGAACGATTGACTTTGGCATTGTGGGGTGGCGGTTTGGTGCAGGCGCTTTTCGCGATTAGTCAGTTTTTTACCCAAAATATTTTTGCCAATAAGTGGTTGGGAATGGCCAATCACAATCCGGGGGAGTTGGGTACGGCCGTTATTGAATTTGGTGATCAGCGCTGGCTGCGGGCATACGGTGTTTTTGGTTGGCCCAATGCTTTGGGGATATATCTCGCCGCCATTTTTTTATTTGGAATTATTTTAATTTTATCTTCAAAATCGAAACGGGATCAACTATATATTTTGCTTGGTCAGATTATTATTTTAGTCGGGCTATTTTTTTCATTTGCCCGCGGTGCTTGGTTGGCGTTAGCGATTAGTGGTTTGGTTATTATTTGGAAAAATTATAAAAATATATTCTTGTGGCAGCAGTTGGCAATTTATGGTTTGGTAGCTATAATCTTGGTGTTCACTTTTAAACCATTATTATTTTCACGTTTTAATTTGCAAAATAGACTTGAGCAAAGATCGATTTCTGAAAGAGAGCAACAGTGGCAAGATTTTAAAGTTGTTTTTTCCAACCATCAATTTCTGGGAGTTGGTCCGGGGGCGTATACTTATGGGCTCTATCAGCAGCAACTATATCACGGTTATGATTTTCAACCGGTTCACAACATTTACCTGTTATTTTTGGGCGAGTGGGGATTGTTGGGGGCGGCAATTTTCTTGTCTGGTTTGAGTTTTGTTTATAAAAAAATTAATTTTTTGTTCCCGCCGCTATTCTGCGTTTTGCTCGCCGGATTTTTCGATCATTGGAGTTTGAGCATGTTTACCGGTATCGCTTTTTTAGGAATTTTGGTCGCTTTTTCGTGGCGATTTTCTGGCATTGACACGATTTCGACCAAGGAGTAAGCTTACTTAGCTCCAAGAACCTATAGTTGGGGACAGACACTTGCGTTCGCCATGGCTCCGCGCTAACCATTAGACAGGCATAGTTCGGACAATATATGGACGGCGTGAGAGTTCGTCTCCAACTCTAGGTTTTTGTGTTAAATTAGCCAATATTTAATTTCTATATATGAACATTAAGCCCATAGGAGACCGTATTTTGGTAAAACCAGCCAAAGAAGAAGAGGTGACTGCCTCCGGTATTTTACTACCTTCAGCCGCGGATAAAGAGAAAAAAGCCGAGGGGGTAGTGCTCGCGGTTGGCAACGGCGAAGCTGTCACTAGATTAAATTTAAAAGTAGGCGACCGAGTATTATTTAAAAAATGGGGTGGTGAAGAAATCAAAATGGGACTAGGTAGTAATGAAGAAACTTATAAAATTTTATACGTCGGATCCGGTGAAGATAAGAATGATGTTGTCGCGACTATTGAATAATTAAATTTTTAAAATATGGCTAAACAAATTTTATACAGCGATGACGCTCGTCGCAAATTGCTCAACGGTGTCAACACTTTGGCCAACGTGGTAAAAGTAACTTTGGGGCCTCGTGGTCGCAATGTAGTTTTGGACCGTGGGTTTGGTGCACCGATTATTACAAAAGATGGTGTGTCTGTGGCTAAAGAAATTGAAGTGGAAGATAAATTTGAAAATGCGGGTGTGGAATTGGTAAAAGAAGTGGCTAGTAAAACTAACGACGATGTTGGTGATGGTACGACTACTGCCACAGTTTTGGCTCAGGCTATTGCTCGTGAAGGTGTGCGCTTGGTAGCGGCTGGTTCCAATGCAGTGGCTTTAAAACGTGGTATCGACAAAGCTGTTGATGCGATTGTTAAAGAACTTAAAGAAAATATTTCTAAACCGGTAGACGAAGATGAGATTGCCAACGTGGCTGCTATCTCAGCCAACGACAAAGAGATTGGTAAACAAATTGCGGACGCCATGAAAGTGGTTGGCAAAGACGGTGTGATTACTGTTGAAGAATCTCAAAGTTTTGGTATGGAAATCGAGACCGTTCAAGGGATGCGTTTTGACAAAGGTTATGTGTCACATTATATGGTGACCAACACCGAACGCATGGAAGCGGAATACATGGATCCATTTATTTTGGTAACCGATAAAAAAATTAGTTCTATTCACGATGTTTTGCCGGTGCTAGAAAAAGTGGTGCAGAGCGGAAAAAAAGATTTAGTAATTATCGCGGACGATGTGGATGGCGAAGCCTTGTCTACTTTTGTGTTAAATAAATTGCGCGGTACTTTCAATGTGCTCGCAGTAAAAGCTCCTGGTTTTGGTGATCGTCGCAAAGAGATGTTGCAAGATATTGCGATTTTGACCGGTGCTAAACTTATTACCGAAGAAGTTGGTTTAAAATTGGACGCCACTGCTTTGGAAGATTTAGGACGTGCGCATAAAGTAATCGCCACTAAAGAAAATACTACCATCGTAAATGGCAAAGGTGACGAAAATACCATCAAAGATCGCATTACTCAAATTAAGAAATTTATTGAACTTAGCGACAGTGATTTTGATAAAGAAAAATTACATGAACGTTTGGCCAAGTTGTCCGGTGGGGTAGCTATCATCCGTGTGGGTGCTTCCACTGAGACTGAAATGAAAGAAATAAAACATCGCATTGAAGATGCAGTTGGTGCTACTAAAGCCGCCGTTGAAGAAGGTGTGGTGCCGGGCGGTGGTGTGGCTTTGTTGCGAGCCAGACTCGTACTCAAAGGAATGAAATTTGCCAATGATGAAGAAGAAATGGCTGCTCAGATTTTGATTCGTGCTTTAGAGGAACCAATCCGTATCATCGCGCAAAATGCGGGTGTAGACGGTGCCAAAGTAGTTTTTGAAGTAGATCAAAAAGAAGGTAACTATGGTTACAATGCGGCGACTGATAAATACGAAGATATGGTCAAAGCTGGTATTATTGATCCGACTAAAGTCACTCGCAGTGCTTTGCAGAATGCGGCTAGTATCGCTGGTATGTTCTTGACTACTGAAGCAATCGTGACTGATATTCCAAAAAAAGATGAACCAGCAATGCCGCCAATGGGTGGGGGTAT
>CAIOJG010000042.1 GCA_903858555.1 Candidatus Magasanikiibacteriota bacterium | reverse complement strand
TCCTACCATTAGACGATCTCGGAGTGGAGGATTTCATCAATATTTAACTCTTTTTTAGCGGTTTTGTCAAGAATTGATTAGATCGCCGGTTTTAAATTTGTTTAAAGTGTTCTTGTCCACCACGTGGATTCTATTCCATTTCCAGCCGTGGTTTATAAAGGCTTCAGCACTGGCGATTGGCTGCTTGGTATTGTGACTAATCAGGTAAACCGCCGGACTACTTTTTTCTTTGTACAATAATTTTGAACTGGTAAATAATACTCTAGCTGGTCCATCAACATGGTGGGTGGTGTAGTCAAAATCGTGCAAACTAGCCATTACCGCGTCATAAGAATAGCGATATTTTGCGCCGGTCGCGACATCGCCGCTGTCATTAAAAATAAATTCTTTGGTGGCGTCATCAAAACCAACAATCACCATCACGTGGTAATAAGACCCGCCCACGCGCCAGCGGTGGTTTGGGTTTTTTAAATCCTTGGCGTAGTGAAAAGAGATGACTGGTCGGTTGGCAATCAATTCATTTTTAATATCTTCCAAAGTTGGGTTTTCTTTTATAGTGGCGGAAACATCGGAATAATCATTTATCAACTGAGCGGTTCGTTTGGCATCGGTGTCGGCATTGGAGCCGTATAGTTTGTCCTCAATTTTAAATAACGGGGACATATTTTTCATCGCGGCTGCTTTTGGAATAGTACCTTCATAGCCATAATAATAACCTTCGGCCATGATAATACTAGCTTCTTCACAAGCATTTTTCCAAGGACCGGTCCAAGTGCCGTTTGGAATTTCAGAAGTATACGGTACCGGCAAATCTACCTTGGTAGTTTGTGCGGACGCATTTTGAAAAGGCAAAAGAATCAAAACGAAAAGCAAATAAATTTTTTTATTTATCTTTATCATACGGGTTAGATTACTTCACCGCCAAATTCCGCTGCTAGTTCATTTAATTCGGCGCTGGGAGTGGTTGTCTCGGTACTTTCCACGGTGCATTGAATTTTAATTCTTTCGCCAAAAGTTTTTTCCAATTCGTCTTCTATCAGTCTGCGATTTTTCATTTCCTCAATTTTTTCTTGATGAATTTTGTAACTAAAAATTAAACGTAGGCCGGTAGAATCGAGGGATCTCAATTCGGTACTTTTTAAAATAAAGGTTAAAGACGGAGTGGCTTTAGCCACGCTGCTTACCAGTTCGTTCCACTTACTTTTTACTTCTTCCAAAGTAGTTTTAGTGGGAGTGCTGTGGTGAGTCAGGTCGTTGATAACAGTTTTAATGTTTTCGGTGATGGTGGCAGCTAGCGGTTTTGATTCCGGTTTAGAAGCGATTTTGGTCTCGGCACGTATTGGGCTCGGGATGGCGTTTTGTTTTATTTCTTGCACTGGTTCAAAATTTTGCGTTCCAAATTGAACCGCTAAAAGTTCCAGAGGGAGTTGCGGTACTGGAGTTTGTTTGAGCTCGCGTTTACGTTGTAAAGTGGACTCAATCATCGCGACAATTTTGGCGGTTGGAATTTTAGTAGATAATTCTTTTATTTTTTCTAAACTGGCTTTGTCGGTATTGATAATATTTTTTAAATCATAACCGGTTTGCGCAATCAAAATCGCGCGTAAAATATCAATCAAGCTTAAAGTAAGTTGTTCCAAGTTGGCACCACTATTGGCTAGTGTGTTTATTTGTTCAATCGCGTTTGATACTTTCGTATCAAGAATCGCTGTCAGAAAATCTAAAACCGCTCCAAAATCCGCAGTTGGTAAAATCGCAGCGACATCTTCATCCGTAATTTCTTTGAGATTTAAAGAAAAAACTTGACCAAGCAAACTTTCGGCATCACGCATGCCGCCTTCACTCTTGGTAATAATTTTTTCCAAGACAGATTTTTGTACTTTTATTTTTTCATCTTTGCAAATCTGTTCCAATTTTTCCAACATGCTTTCGTGAGTAATTTTTTTGAAAGCAAATCTTTGGCAGCGAGAAATAATAGTAGCTGGTAATTTTTGTAGTTCAGTGGTTGCTAAAATAAAAATTACGTGTGCTGGTGGTTCCTCGATAGTTTTTAAAAGCGCATTAAAAGCACTAGTGGACAACATGTGCACCTCGTCGATAATGAAAATCTTGAAAGGGGAGAGGGTGGGTTTAAATTGAGCGTTATCGATAATATTTTCACGGACATTGTCGACACCAGTATGGGAGGCGGCATCGATTTCAATCACATCAATATTATTGCCGTGCGTAATTTCAGTACAAGACGCACACTCATCGCAAGGTTCAAATTCGCCAGCTTTACGTTTTTTGCAATTCAAAGCCTTTGCTAAAAGACGGGCAGTCGTAGTTTTGCCCACGCCGCGCGGTCCGGTAAATAAATAAGCATGCGCAATCTTACCAGTAGAAATTTCATTGGTAAGGGTCTTGATGATGTGTTCTTGATCGTGCACGTCAGCAAAAGTCTGCGGGCGGTATTTTCTGTATAAAGTGGTCATAATTTTTTTACTACATTCTACAACGAAACCTCGCTCATATCAATACCGGTAGTCGGCTTGGAAACACCGAGCTGGGCACGTTCCGCAATTTCAGCTTCCACGATTTCGCGAGCTCGGCCGTATTTGAGGCGAGAAAGTTCTTTGATGGCTTCGGCCAATTCTTTGTTTCCGGCTTTCGGTGGATAAGTCATCATGCTAAAAGGCTTGGCGGCGGTGTTGTCAATCAGTAGTTTGGTATAGGCGGTATACTGTTCCACGTTCACCAAATCATAAGCCGAGAAAACCGGTGCAAATTCTTTTTGTAAAATATCCGCATCTTCCACACCAATACGGAAAGACACGATCGTACCGGCGTTACCAAGCACAGCGTCGCGTACAGCAGACTTGCCTTTGTTGTCTTCGAGTTGCTTCATATATTGATGGGCAATAATCAGCTCTAAACGATATTTACGCGCTTCAGATAAAATGGTGGCGATAGAATCCGTAATAAAGTTTTGGAACTCATCAATATATAGATAGAAGTCGTGACGTTCGTTTTCTGGCATATTGGCGCGCTCTAAAGCGGCCATCTGCAATTTAGACACGATAATCATACCGAGCAAATTCGAGTTGATTTCACCGGTCAAACCTTTAGCCAAATTCACAATTAAAATTTTCTTTTGATCCATCACTTCACGGAAATTAAATCCGGAATGACTTTGTCCAATGATGTTGCGCACCATGGCATTTTCCGTAAAGCGACCTACTTTAGAAATCAAATAGCCCAACATTTCCGATTTATGAAAATCCGAAGTTTTGGCCATTTCTTTTTCCCAGAAGGCGAGTACTACCGGATCATTCAATTTCTTTTTCCATTTAGCGACGTAACTGTCGTCCGTAAACATACGTGGCACTTCCGCAATTGTACCCGGAGTTTCCATATCAGACATCAAAGTCAACATTACGTTGCGCATCTGATGCTCAAACATCGGACCAATCATGGATGGGTCGGTCACCATTTTATAAAAGATGGCGATCATTTCTTGAGTGGCAAAATCTTTTTGACCTTCAGTTTTTACCTCAAGCATGTTTAAACCAATCGGACGGTCGGTGTCGGAAGGATTGAAATAAATAACATCATCAGCGCGTTCTTTTGGTACATGTTGTAAAACATATTCGGCAAAATCACCGTGGGGGTCAATAATACAAACGCCTTCGCCGTTTTGCACATCTTGGATAGCGAGATTTTGGATGA
>CAIOJG010000041.1 GCA_903858555.1 Candidatus Magasanikiibacteriota bacterium | reverse complement strand
TCCACGCGAGAGAACGCTAAGAAGATTAGAGGAATTTAGCAAAGCAATTTCTAATGAACCAAAATTAGGCGTAGATGCCGCTGGCAGAAGTCATCCGATTGATATGATTGGCGCGCCAGGTTTAGAACAGGAAATTGATAGTTTGAGTCATGAACTAGATGATGTGCGTGAAGAACGCTTAAAGTTATCGATGAAAATGGAAGGCAGCACTCCTGGCAAAAGAGACGCTAAGGCCTTTGATGATTTAGGAAAACTTATTGCCAAAATGGAACATAAATTGGAAAACAAAAAAATTGTTAAAGAAAAATTGGCTGATTATCGAATAAAGCTTGAAAAATCTCTAGAAGAGGGTGTTGATATAACGTCTCATACAGATCATAATTTTTGGGAAGATTATCGTAAGTTGCAGGAAAATTCTCCGGTAGTCAGGTTGACTATGTTGGAAAGGATAAACGCAGCTGGCACTGATCAGCAGTTAGAAGGTGGTTTACACCGAGCTGACGCCGACATCAATTCACTATTGAATGCTAAAGATGACGGAGTTATGCATTTGTTAAGGTTGTATGCTGGCGCTGTTGAACAGGAAAGTAAAAATAGTGAATTTTTATTGAATGAAGCTAAAACAAAAATGGCTTTAGTGGATGAACATGTAAAAAATAGCGATAACTTAGATCCAAAAACAATTGCCAAAGTAAATGAAGTCCGTGCTATTCTCCATGGTTTTGAAGGTGATAGCAGTGAATTGGAGGCGCTCAATCCAGGTAATCAAAGCAAGCCAGAAGTTGCTGTAAAACATTTGACTCGCGGGCAACAAAAGAAAGAAGCGGCAAGAAATTTAAAAGCCGAATTGGCTCACGATCATGTCGCTCTTCAAGAAGCAAATATCATCTTGAAGGAAATAAAGCAAGGTAATTTTAAAGGTGTGGCAACTGCCAAGTTTCGTCTAGATATGGCGGCTGGAAGCGCAAAGAGTGTGGTTGGAGACGAACAACATCCTACTCACGCTACTGCAAAAATGAAAGAACAGGCTAATAAACTTTTGGCTGATATAGAAAAACTCCGAGCAGGTTTAGATACGGCCAGTGATAATAAAACTTCAGATTTATCTCCAATCGAGGTTGTGCCTGAACCGACAAAAACAGATAATCATTATAAAAATCCGGCTGATTCTAGACCACATGAACCTGGCGACCCAAGACGCACAAGCAAGCCGTTTGAAGATGATATTAAAAAAGGTTTTAAACCTGGTAAAGTATAAAAAAATAAAATCCCGGCTGTTTAGCTGGGATTTTTGTTCTGTAATTATTTATTTAAAAATAAATTTATTTGTTTTGTCATTCTTTTGGCTGTTTGCAGACAAGCAGTTGCTCCTGGAGATGGCGTGACGTTGAAAATAATATTATCGCCTAGAATTTCTGCGGCGCCTAGCAATAGGCGTCGTTCTTTTTTGTTTACCAATTGTGGGCGGATGCCGCCGATGCCTTTTTCTTTTTGCAGATCAGCCACATGAATGGTCGGCACAATCTTTCTCAATGTTTTGGCAAACATGTAGCGACCAATAAGCGGCAAAGTATATATCAAATTTTCCAAAACAAATTTAATAATTTCTTTATCTGAATTTATTTTGATAACACTGGCAATGGAACTCCAATCCAAACCGGTGGATTTTATAAATTCAAAAAAAGTTTTCATTGAACCGCGTTCTAAAATTGGCAGGGATAGGGCGGTTGGACCAAAACGAGTTTCGTCTGGATTTAAAATATTTGGGTCACCATGAATGGCCGCAAAAGGTAATTTTTCGTTTTGCATGGTGTAGACTTTGCCATTGAGCAGTGGCTTGGTGGTGCTGTAATAATCACCAATTACCGGCAGTAAGGAATATTCCAGGCCGTATCCAAGTTGTTTGGCGAAAAGCAAACTATGCGCGCCCATCGCGATAATCACGATTTCTGCTTCAAATTTTTCGGTGTCAGTATAAATTTCATATCCGCTAGCAGTTTTTTTTATTTGTTTTATTTTGGTATTAAAAAAAATATCGATATCTGATTTATTTTTCTGCGCATCAGACACAAATTGTTTACAAAGTTTTTCATAGTCCACTGTATAGCGATCTTTTGAACAAAGTGCCAAAACCGGAGTGTCTAAATCTCGACCCTCGATTAATTTGGGTTCCAGTTTTTCTATTTCCGCGCGTTCTAGTTTTTGCAGGTTGGGAAAAAGACCTTTGAAATCTTCAAACCTTTTGTTTAATTTAGCGACTTCTTTTTCACCCACTGCTAAAATCATACTCTGAGTGTGGCTAAAAAGACCGTCGTTGGTAGGAAGTTTTTCTAGATAATCAGCCACCAATTGTGCTCCGGAATTTACAAGCTTGGCTTTTTCCAAATTGTAGTTGGTTTCAATATCGCCAAAATGTAAAGTTTGACTATTACGCAAACTGCTACTGTTGAGACTACCTAAAGTACTGTTTTTTTCTATCAGCGCAATGTTTTTTATCTCAGGAAGTTGAGATAGAGTATATAATAGCGCCGAACCGGTAATTCCACCACCGGCAATTAAGATTTGATATTTTTTTGTATTCATATAGTTTAAAGATATATTATACCGTATATTTTGGGTTTGACCAAGCCCTGTTTTTATGGCATAATTTCATCGATATGACGCATTTAAATTGGTTTAAATCTAGACAGTGGGAGAAAGGCGATGTGGTAGAGGACAAAAGTTTGTCGGAATCGCATAAGTCTATCGCTGTACCAAGATCATTTTCTTTTTGGAGAAAGATGTTGGCTTTTTCTGGTCCTGGATATTTGGTGGCGGTAGGGTATATGGATCCTGGTAATTGGGCGACAGATTTGGCCGGTGGGGCAAAATATGGTTACGCGCTTTTGTTTGTGGTTTTGGTGTCCAGTATTTTTGCGATGCTTTTGCAATATCTTTCGGCTAAACTTGGGATTGTGACGGGGCGTGATTTGGCACAGATTTGTCGTGATAAATTTGGAAAACGAGTTTCGATTTTTTTGTGGCTAATGGCCGAGGTAATGATTGTTGCTTGTGATTTAGCTGAAGTGATTGGTTCGGCGATTGCTTTGAATTTACTTTTTAAAATCCCGTTGGGTCTGGGTGTAGTTATTACCGCCTGTGATGTTTTTATTTTGTTGCTTTTACAAAATAAAGGATTTCGTTATTTGGAAGCATTGGTGATAACTCTGATTGGGACGATTCTGGTGGCCTTTACTTTTGAGTTGATATTTTCTCGTCCCGACGTGAGTGCGTTATTTGGCGGTTTTGTTCCGACCGTAACTTTGTTTACCAATCGAGAAATGTTGTATATCGCGGTTGGTATTTTGGGAGCGACAGTAATGCCGCACAATTTATATTTGCATTCCGCTCTAGTGCAGACACGTGCGTATGAGGAAACGGAAGAAGGTAAAAAAGAAGCGTTGAAATTTTCGGCGATTGATTCATCGTTTGCTTTGTCTTTAGCGTTTTATATAAACGCAGCGATTTTGATAGTTTCGGCCGCGACTTTTTATACTCGAGGGCTCACGAATGTTTTTGAAATATCTCAAGCTTATAAACTTTTATCACCGTTGCTTGGCGCGTCCGCCGCTTCTATTTTGTTTGCTTTAGCGCTGTTGGCCTCTGGACAAAATTCGACAGTCACCGGTACTTTGGCTGGACAGATTATTATGGAAGGTTTTTTGCATTTTAAAATTGCACCGTGGTTGCGTCGGATGATTACGAGATTGTTGGCCATAATTCCGGCCATCGTTACTATTTTTATTTTTGGTGTTGGGAGCCTGACTAGACTATTGGTATTAAGTCAGGTAGTCTTGAGTCTGCAGTTGCCGTTTGCTGTTTTTCCATTGATATATTTTACCGGAAAAAAAGAGTATTTAGGAAATTTTGCCAACAACAAATTAATGTCCATTTTAGCTTGGTTGGTAGCTACTATCATAGTAGTATTAAATATCTGTCTGTTATTTTTGCTAATTAAATCTTGATTGTCTTTGATTTATGAAAATTCGTTTTTTAGGAACTAATGGTTGGTATGATAGTGATATGGGTAATACTGTCAGCGCTTTGATTGATGCCAAAGAAGCTTATATTATTTTAGACGCTGGTTTTGGAATTGCTAAAGCCGGAGAATTTATTACCGAAGATAAACCGGTATATCTTTTTTTGAGTCATTTTCATATGGATCATATTTGTGGTTTGCACACTTTGACCAAACTCGGACTTAAAAATCCATTGACGATTATTAGTCACAAAGGACTAAACAAAATGATGAAAACAATTTGGGGCCATCCCTACGCGGCTTCACTGAAAGATTTGAACTATAAAGTGATTACCAAAGAAGTGAAAGCGGGGAAGTACGCTTTTCCGATTCGTTTTGATTGTTTGCCGCTCGATCACATTGATGAAGATTTTGGTTATCGTTTTTATTTGGAAGATAAAATTGTCACTTACTGCACTGATACCAAGCCGTGTGAAAATGATATTGAGTTGGCTAAAGACGCGGATATCTTAATTCACGAGTGTGGCTATTGGCAGGATGTACCGAAAGATTTTTGGGGACACTCTGGGCCGGAAGGGGCGGGGAATGTGGCTAAATTGGCCAAAGCCAAAAAAATGTATTTGACTCAGTTTGGGCCAAATTCATTTAATACCAAAGCCAAAAGATTGTTGGCGCAAAAACGTGCGCGCACGCAATTTAAAAATTCTTTCGCGGCGTTTGATGACATGGTGATAAAATTGTAAATAAAAAATCCTCGATTTAATCGGGGATTTTTTTATAACCGCTGATATCAAATCTTGATAGCAATGGTAGGCCGCACATCCTACCTCCTTTGGTGGTGTGCGGGTTTGTGAAATGGTGCCTCACTTCTTGATTCCTCTGGTCTGCTTGTGAACCTTGCGGAGTTTTTTAAGCTCCTTGGTGGACGTTTCAATGTCCTCCGGTCCAGCGTGTGCCAGCCGCAAAAGTCTCAAGATCTTGTCCACGCCTGCCGAGGACTCCACTTCGGTCCAGTGATGATGGCGGCGCAGCAAACGCAGCTCGTACTTCGCTTCGTTGATCCAGGCTTTCCAAAGCCAACTACGCCAGAGGTTGAATTTCTTGGCGGAGATGAATCCGCCTGAGTATTCAAGTAGCGTCATGAAGACTTTGCTGGCCGGAATTTCCAGCCAGGGTTTTCCGGGGTAGTGTTCCAGCGACCGGTTGAGCATCACCAGTTGGAGTTTGAGGTGTCGGGATTTCATCTCGGCCAAGGAAACAGGATAAACATCTTCCTCTTGTAGGACAAAAGTATTTCTCCAGATTTCTGCCTCCTTAATCCTGGTGGCGAAG
>CAIOJG010000040.1 GCA_903858555.1 Candidatus Magasanikiibacteriota bacterium | reverse complement strand
TTATTTTTTATAAATTTTATTGCTTCGGCTTTATATTGCGCATCGATAAGCGAATCACCCACTTCGTTTCCAGTAGCTGCCAGATATGTATTAATAATACCCCCAGCCAATAAAACCTTATCGGCTTTTGGTAATAAATTTTTTAAAACTGGAATTTTAGTTTCCATTTTTATTCCTCCCAACAAAACTACCATTGGACGTTTAGGATTTTCCACCACTTTACTAAGACCCTCAATCTCCTGCACCAATAGTAAACCGGCATAAGAAGGTAAGAAATTTTGCACACCGGACACCGAAGCCGCATCACGATGAGCAACAGCAAAACCATCAAGGACAAACATGTCGGCCATATCCGCTAATTGTTTGGCAAAAATTTTATCATTATCTTCTTCGCCTTTATAGAAACGAATATTTTCCAACATTACCAATTTCTTTCCTTCCCAACCATCTCTGTCTTCCAATTTTTCAAAAGCCACTTTTACATTCAACATTTTTTCCAATTCCTTGGCAACCGGTGCCAAAGAAAACTTTTTTTCTTTTTTTATTGGTCGCCCCAAATGACTAACTAAAATTACTCTCGCACCAGAGTGTAATAAAAATTTAATAGTTGGCAAACTTTTCTGAATTTTAAAATTATCCTGCACCTTTCCATTTTTTACCGGAACATTAAAATCCACGCGTACCAAAACGCGCTGTCCATGTAAATGTTTTGTGTCTTTAATGCTTTTTAATTTCATATATTAATATTATACCACAAAAAATAAAAACAAAAAATACCTACAAATTATTAGCATCGCGAAGCTTTTGAAGTAAATTAATAAATTTTGTAGAAAAATGTCATGTTTGAGCGAAGCGAGTTTGACATTTTTCGTTCAACAAAATTTGTTAATTTACCAAAAGCGCAGCGCGCTAATAATTTGTAGGTATTTTTTGTTTTTATTTTTTATAGTTGGGCTAATTTATCATAGTCATCATCACCCGGCCAAGCGTAATGAATAAACGCCCAAGTCGCCAAGTCGCGCGCTTCACTAAAGCGTGCTTCATACGTATCAGCACCTAAAACAACGGTACGAATTGCCCGCTTCCCACCGTTTTGAATACGAACCGCAAAATTATATTTTGAACTATCAATAAACCCAGTCTTACCGGCGATAGTAAAATTGCCGAATTTATTTGGTACCCATCCAGACAACAACCAATCGGTAGTCCAGACTCGACGCGGCTTTAGACCAATCGGCTGAACATAGTATTCCGGCGTCTGCAAAGCAGTAATAATTTTATCATCAGCCAACGCATATTTCAGTAAACGTGCAATATCACGGGCACTACCGGCGTTGCGTTCATCCAAACCGGTTGGCTCCACAAAATGCAAAGTTTTTAAACGCAAATCTTGCGCCTTTTGATTCATCTTCACCACAAATTCATCTTGTGTTAAACCCGTCCCGATTACCATCGCTCTAATAGCGGTATTGGATGAACCAATCAACGCCACATTCCACAAATCGCTCATTGCCAATTTTTCACCAATATTTACAAAATGACCATTGTTATCATAAATTTCCGGAGTGATCTCTACTACTTTTTTCCAATCCGGATTAAGATCGATCAAAACCAAAGCAGACATCAACTTGGAAATACTGGCGAGCGGTCGCACGGTGTCGGCATTTTTTTCAAATAAAACAGTGTCGGTTTTATCATCAATCAAAATTGCGGCAGCAGCAGTCAACGGTACAGCACAAACACTGTCGTCTTTTTTAAGTGGAATGTTCGGATGACTCACCGGCAAGGATACTTGTTGTTCTAATTTGTTATCTGTCAAAAAAATTCGAGGCTGAGATTTTGGTAAAAAACTAATTTTCTGCGAAACTTGCGGGTATGAAACAGAAGCTACAAACAACAAAACTACTCCCATTATCATGAGACCAAAAGAGGATAGAAAATCAAAAAGTTTTTTCGGCATAGTTTATTGAGCGGTATTTTCTGAACTTTCTGCGCTAGCGGTGAGCGCGGCGGTAATGTGTTGATGTTGATGTAATTTTTCGTAATCTGGTAATTCTGAAATACTATTTAACCCGAGATGACGCAAATAATCCATGGTCACTTCATATTTTGGCAATAGCGAAGTCTGATCATCGTTTTCTTTTACCAAACCACGCATCATCAGGTTGCGTAAAATCAAACTGCAGTTGACCCCGCGAATTTGATCAAGCTCCGGTCTGGTAATAGGACCGCAGTACGAAACCACCGTCAAAGTTTCCAGTTGTGGACGAGTCAATTCTCCACTAACTTCCGCTTTAAGAAAATTCTCCGCCGCTGTTTTATTTTCCGGATTGGAAACCATTTGCCACTCATCGGCATTATTTAAAACCACTATCCCCGATTCCGCCTGATTATATTTTAAAACCAATTCCTTTAAAGCTACTTCCACCTCGCTGTCTTGCACATTCAAAACTTTAGCGATTTTTTTCAAAGCCAATGGTTTGCTCGCTACGAAAAGGATGGTTTCAATTTGTGAATTTATTGACATATAAACTTAGATTAAATTTACTTCCATATTTCCGTAGGTGTCGCTCTGATTGATTAACGCTTTTTGATCACGCATCAATTCAAGCAGAGCCAAAAAACTTACAATCACTTCCGTTTTACTTTCAGCGCTGTCCAACAAATCTTTAAAATTCATTTTCTTGTGTTGTTTAAGCGCGTTCCAAATACTTTCTACTTTTTGTTTTACCGAGATCGCTCGATCAATTGTGATTTTTGGTAACGGTGTCGGCGGTCGTAAACGCGCGACTAATTTATTCATCAACTTGTACAAATCTTTGGTCGCAGCATTTAACGGCCAGACAATTTCCAAAGATTTTACCGGCGGTTCAATACGGCCATACGCAATTTTATTTTGCTGCCAATAAATATTTATTTTTTTACTGGCCGCAATATATTGTTGATACATTTTTAGCTGATCCGCCAAACTTGGACCGTCGTCTTCCTCCGGATTCAAATATGGCAACAAAGTGCGCGACTTCATATATACCAGCTTGGTGGCAATCACCAAAAACTCGGCGAGCTCTTCACTCTTTTCTACTTCCAATTTATCCAAATATTTCAAAAATTGCTCAGTCACTTGTGACAAAGATACTTCGGTAATACTTAATTTTTCCAACTCAATCAGCTGTAAAAGTAAGTCTAAAGGACCTTCAAATTTTTCCAATTTAATATCGGAGCTCATGCAAATTATTGTTTGTATTCTGGTGGAGAAAGTTGTAAATCAATACGATTGAGATCGCGTGGGAAAAGTGTGGCGTATTTTACATTATCTATTTCAAGCAAACGAGCGGTCATGCGTTCCAACCCAATTGCCAAACCACCTTCTGGAGGCATGCCATATTTAAAAGCTTCCAAATAAAATTTGAAATCATCTGGATTTAATTCTTTGTGTTTTATACTTTCCACCAATTCATTATAATCATGGAAACGTTGTCCACCAGATGTAATTTCAATACCACGGAAAAGCAAATCAAAACTCTTGGTAAACTCTGGATCGGCTGCGTCAGGATAGGTATACATCGGACGTTTAGAAGTCGGATAATGCGTGATGAACACAAAATCAGAATTAAAATTTTTCTTGGCATACTCCCCCATAAAACGCTCTTCACCAGGCTCGAGATCTGGTTCAGCCGTGTGATCTACACCAGTTTCATCTTTAATAATTTGTTGAGCTTCGCGCAATTTATAAAATGGAACATTTTCTGGAATAGACGGTCTAACATAGTTCCACAATTTTAATTCAGCGGAAACTGTGTTGTCTAAATGACTCAAAATATAACGCAACATTTCTACTTCCAAATTCATCACATCATGATGATCTTTAATCATACCAAACTCCAAATCTAAACTAGTATATTCATTTAGATGACGAGTAGTAGCATGTTGTTCTGCACGGAAACAATTTCCCACCGCAAATACCCGCTCATAAACGCCAACCAATATTTGTTTATAAAATTGCGGACTTTGAGCTAGGGTGGCTTTATTTTTTAAATATTTTACTTCAAACACATCCGCTCCGCCCTCGGCAGCGGCAGCCACAATTTTTGGCGCTTGAAATTCGACAAAATCTTGACTCAAAAGATAATCTCTAAATCCACGCACAATTTCTGCTTGGATTTTAAACAACGCACGATATTTATCGGTGCGCAAAGTAATCGGCAAGAAATCCAAGTGAATATCCAAACCAATTTTTTCATCTTCCAAATCAAGTGGCAATGGTTCCGCTTTAGCCAACACTGAAATTCCTTTCGCCAAAACTTCTACCATACCGGTAGGCATATTTGGATTTTGTTGTTTGGCACCGCGTGCGTTTACGATACCGCGAATTTCCACGACCCATTCCGGACGAACTTCTTTCAAAAGTTCATTTGAGGCTTCATCCAGTTCTTGAGGTACACCAACAACTTGCACCAAACCTTTCCGATCACGCACATCCAAAAATACAATTTTACCCATGTTGCGGCGGGCGTTCACCCAACCTTGTATTACCACTTCTTCACCGATCTTGTTCGCTGTTTCTGTTGTGAGTGTTCTCATATTATTATTTAAGCATAAAGCAAAGCCAACTCCACCAAACGGTGAGCATATCCATATTCATTATCATACCAAGCTACTACTTTTACAAAATCTCCGTCCACCACATTGGTCAAAGATAAATCCACGATACAAGAATTGGTGTTACCAATAAAATCTGATGACACCAAAGGTTCATCAGTGACAGCAAGTACACCTTTATAGCGATCAGTCTTGCTAGCTTCAATGAACGCTTGGTTGATTTCTTCTTTAGTAGTTTTCTTTTTTAACAACATGGTAAAATCGGACAAAGACACCGTCACGACCGGTACGCGAATAGACAAACCATCGAAACGTCCTTGGATACTGGTGATAACTTCACCCACGGCTTTAGCCGCACCGGTAGTGGTTGGCACAATATTTTCCGCAGCCGCACGAGCACGACGCAAATCTTTATGTGGACCATCTTGCAAATTTTGATCGGCAGTATAAGCGTGGATAGTAGTCATGAGCGCTTTATCAATACCAAATTTTTCTTCTAGCACTGACATCGCTGGAGCAATGGAGTTGGTAGTACAAGAAGAATTGTTAATTACAGCACTAGCTTCTTTATGGACACGACCACAATTGATAGCGCGCACATAAGTTGGCACATCTGCACCTTTAGCTGGCGCAGAGATGATTACTTTTTTTGCGCCTGCTTTGATATGCAAATCTGCCCCCACTTTATCCGTAAAGCGACCAGTGCATTCCAAAACTACATCCACTTTTAAATCACCCCAAGGCAACATCGAAGGATCTTTTTGGGCATAAACCGGAAACTTTTTTCCGTCCACAATAATATTGGTTTCGTCAAAACCCACTTCGTGGTGATAGGTGCGATAAGCAGTATCGTATTTCAAAAGATGCGCCAAAGTCTTGGTATCGGTCAAATCGTTGATGGCCACAATGTTGATATCTTTTTTCTCAAAAGCTGCTTTAAAAGCGTGGCGACCAATGCGGCCAAAACCGTTAATTGCGAGATTCATATGTATTATTTAGACAGATTTAATATCCAATATTATACCGACTTTAGCGAACGATGGCAAATATACACTTTAGGTACTCCCCTTCGGTAAACGGAGCCAATTCGGGGTGGTCAATGCCGTGGGTGTAAGTTTCAAGCACCTGAACCGTGCGTCCAGCACGACCGGCGGCTTCGGATAGCATATGACGAAAATCCACCAAGGTCACATGTTGAGAACAAGAAGCCGTGACTAAGATACCATTTTTAGGCAAAACTTTCAGCGCCGCTTCGTTTATCTTTCGGTACCCCTGCAAACCCTCATGCACCTTATGACGATTTTTTACAAAAGCGGGTGGATCCAAAATTATAACATCAAATTCTTCTTCGCCAAGTTCCGGATCTTTTTCCAGTAAACCATTTAAATATTCTTTGACATCCGCAGACACCACTTCGGATTTTTTAACATCCAATTTATTTAATTTCACATTTTCCTCCACCAACTCCAGCGCACTTTCCGAAGCATCCACACTCACCGCCTTTTTAGCATCAGCCGCTAAAGCATAAACAGAAAAACCACCGGTATAAGAAAAACAATTTAAAACTTTTTTACCTTTGCAGTATTTTTGTAAAGCACTGCGTTTGTCGCGTTGGTCCAAAAAGAAACCAGTCTTTTGACCATTGATAATATCCACGATAAATTTCAAACCATTTTCCAAAATTTCCACTTTCTCCGGCACCTTACCAAATAAAATTCCGGTGAAAGATTTTTCTTCACTTTTATCGCCTTCTTCTTTTACGCGATTACCGACATCACTACGCTCGTAAATACCTTTTGGTTTTAAAACTTTTACCAGGGCCGCCAAAATTTCTTTTTTCCAAAAATTTATTCCGGCATTGTGAAATTGCACGGACAAATAATCGCTGTATTTATCTACAATCAAACCTGGCAATAAATCATTTTCACTATTTACCACCCGAAAAGAATCGGTTTGCTTACTCTCCACCAAATCATGACGCAATTCGTACGCCGCTTTAATACGCGATACAAAAAAATCTTCATCCACTTCTTCGCCAACGTCAAACCCCCATAGACGCACCGCAATTTGAGAATAAGAATTAAAATATCCGGCTGCCAAAAAATTTCCTTGCTCATCGCAAAGCTGCACCGGTGTGCCACTTTTTTGACCTTCGGGAATTTGCTTTAAAGCCCCGGAAAATACCCACGGATGACGACCGCGCACCGGTCCCACCCGCTTACTCAAAACAGTTAATTTTAACATAAAATAATATTTAATAACGCAGTAATATTACCCCAAACTAGACAAAAAAACAACCCCGATAGACTCGGGGTTGTTTTAGGTAATTATTTCAATTGTTCCGCCACTTCGCCCTCCTCCTCCTTCTTCCTCTCCTTCTTCACCTCC
>CAIOJG010000039.1 GCA_903858555.1 Candidatus Magasanikiibacteriota bacterium | reverse complement strand
GGGGCGAACGATATATTGGATTACAGCGCCGTCATTTTCACCAAATTTGCTGAGTGGATTTAATATGGAAACCAATGGGTCATTATCCATTTTTTTGTAAGTCTTGAGAGGAAAAGCGGAGCGTGATTTTAAAAACAAATAGGCCCCGATGATGTGGCTGGAAGGTTTGAAAATGTTGTAATCCAATTCTTTGGTGATTTCGGCATGCGGATATTGAGCGTGAATTTGCTGTTGCAAAAATTCTTGCCAGCGATCCGGTACGGCTACATAAAAAGAAATCAAACCCCCTTTAACCACGATTTCAAAAGCAATATGGTCATTGCGGCCGTTCATCCATTTGGTAAAGCCGTGATCCATTTTCAAACCAGCCACCGCCGAAAAAATATTTTCCGCAATCGCGATATATTCACGAGTCTGGTTGATATTTTGTTCTTGGTTCGTGCTTTGGTTGGAACTTTCATTCTTTTTTTCTTTTGGAACGCGGATCAGTAAAATGGTTTTATGAAAAATTTTATTTTCTTTACCTTTGGCGTGCAAGACGGCACGAATTAAAAACAGAACGCCAATCAAACAAAGCCAGCCAACCACAAACATAAAAATACCAAAAGCCACCGGACTATTCATCAAATCCGAGAACTGTTGCGCTAAGCTAGAAAATAATCCGCCGTTGTCCATGTTTACAAAAGTTTACCGTTATTATTATTTGGGGTATCTTTTTTATGCAGTTCCAGTATTAAATCGGTTTTGATTTTAGCCTCCTGTTCCAAGAAAAATTTATTAATGCCGGGCAATACTTTTAACCATTCGATAATCAACGCAAAGATTAATTTTACTTTGATGTGAGTTTCTTTTAAAAGTTCGGAAATTTTTAAGGTGGTTTCTTCGCCTTTTATTTTAAATTCTTGTTTGGCAACCGGCGAAAGTTTGGCATATTCGTCGCCAAGACCTGATTCCAAAATCTTTTCAATCTTAATGGCGACCGGATCTTTCAGTTGCGGAATTTGAGGTAGTACCCGTTTAGTTTTAAAAAGCACTTTTCCCGCGACCGGTTTCTTGCCTTCATCTTTTCGGACGGGGGTTTGGTCTGGTTGGGCACTTTCTTGTTCGTGGGTTGGTATGGTTTCTGGGGCAGTTTGATTTTCTACCACTGGAGAGGCTCCAAGAAGCTCATTTGGTTGTTCAATATTTTTATCATTCATAATGGCAATATTATACCATTGATTTAATTAAAACGAAAGTGTAATTTTTTTGGTTGTGGATTGTTGGTGGCAGAAAAATATGGTATAATAAATTTATAAAAATATTTTTTAGCAATGAAAAACATTTACGAAATAGAAAATCAAGGAATTCTCTGGGTGAATGTGACCAAACAAGGCGAAAAAGAATTGAGAGAAGTGCAAAAACGCTTTGGTTTGGATGAACGCGACATTAAAGAGAGTCTGCCGCCTTTTCAGCGTCCCAAAATTGTAAAACGTGACAATTACTATTTTATGATTCTACATTTTCCGGTTTTTGATCGGGAAAGTAGACGTTTGGGCTTTACCGAAGTGGATTTTTTCTTGAGTCAAAATTTTTTATTAACGGTTCATGATGATAAAATTTTGACGATTGACAACTTTTTTTCTGAATGTAAAAAAGATAAAGCGACTCGTGAAAAATATTTTTCTACCAGTGCGGTTCATGTTTTATTTGAATTAATGAGCCGATTGTTAGACGCTATTTTTCCAATTCTTTTGCATGTTAATGACGATATTAGTTGGGTGGATAAAAAATTGTTTACCAGAGTATCAGGGCGTGAGATGGCCGAGGAGATTTTACGACTAAAAACAAATAACGTGACTTTCCGTCGCGCGATGCAGGGACATAAGACAGTGCTCGAGCGTTTGTTGCTATACGCAGGTCGTGAATTGAATTTACATGAGTATCAAGGTTATGTGAACTCAATACGTGAATTTGCCAACGAGATTTGGCATATGATTGAAAGTCAGCGTGATAGCGTAAATGATTT
>CAIOJG010000038.1 GCA_903858555.1 Candidatus Magasanikiibacteriota bacterium | reverse complement strand
AGGCATAAGTGTGAAGATAAATTAACAAGAGGTATTATAGCATATCATCGGGATATGGGAAGACGTGTGTGTTAATATAGTTTATTAAAAAAATAAACAGCCAATTTGGCCGTTTATTTAATGTGTTCTGTGTGGTGGATGATGTCAGAAACAAGATAGAGAAATCAAATTGATTTTTTTAAAACAAATTGATATACTATTTCCATATGCAAGATATATCAAATTACGAAAAATTAAGAGAAAGTTCTGAAAATTTTTATAAAAAAATTGGTGCAATTCGTTGCCCGGCTTTAAATAATGAGTTTGTGCATTTTACAGCCGAAGGATTTAATCATTTAATGTACAAAGGCGCTCGTAAAGAAAGAAGTAAAAATGATCAAATAACAAAATTCAAGCTATTACCAAAAGCCAAAAATATTCTTGAAGTTTCAACCACCTTTCAAGAATTTGATGAAAGTCTAGCAATGGTAAGAAAAAAGAAATTTAAAAAAGTAGTTGAAGAATCTACCACCATAAAATATTGGGGGTTTGTGGCAATAATAAACAATTTTAGAGTAAAAGTAGTAGTGAGACAAACGGGCAATGGACAGAAACATTTTTTGAGTGTAATCCCAGCTTGGAAAACACAATATTATAGAGATGTTAAAATGATTTCAATGGCAATCGGTATTCTCTCTGAAGACTAAATTAAAAACAAAAATACCTCGATCAAATCGGGGTATTTTTTCATGCCTGCCTTCGGCTTAAGATTTAGCCGAATAGGGCTGACGCCCCACAAGCACGTTATTATAATAACACGAAATGTGTTGCTAGTCAATAGTTATGCACAGGTAAATAATGGCTAAAAGTAACTTGTATTTTGGTATCATTAAGTCGAGATTGCCAAAATACAGATAATTTGCTAATATTACCCTAAGTTTTATAATAAAAATATATGGACAGAAACCCCTCATTTTTAAAATCAAAATACGCCGACTTTCACGTTAGCCCAGAAATAAAAGCAGTAGCCAGTCGCACCGAAGTCAAAACTGGCAAAAAAGTTTCAGAAAAACCAGAAGTCCGTATTCAAAATTATTTGGATTACTTAAAAGACAGTCTCGGTTTGCCAGATGAAGATAGGTCTGCAGAAACATCCACACACCGTTTTGAAGCTGACAATCGTACTCGCACCGAAAAACTCACCCGTTTCAAATCCGTTCTCCACGACAAATACGTTATCAAACCAGATCAAATCCCAGACGCATATTTTGCCCTCCAACAACGTATCGCCCGCGAACAAGGCCATGGTGATATAGAAATAACCCCAGAAATGCGTGCTCAACACGCCGAAGTTGTTATTGCAGATCAAACAGGCAGTCTGGACAACTGGACAGACTATCTCGCTTCACCAGACGCTACTTATCCAGATTGGTTAAAATATTGGGCAATGCGCAGTATTCTCAGTATAGGAGCATATGACAAAGAGAAAAAAGTTTTTGAAAAGAGAAGCAAAGATACTGTTAAACCATTTCCAGATATAGATCGTGAAGCCTTGGCCTATGTGCTTGACGCCATGGAAAAGAAATATTCAGATTCGAGAGAACATGGCCCATATCAGACCGAAGATGAATACACTCAACAAGAACAATGGCGAGAATTATTAAAAGGTGAAAACTTTGCCAAACTTTACGCCTACGCCATAGAAAAAGTCACTCCAGCCTCAAAAGATCAACTCTCCACCACCGCTGGCGAATGGATAAAATATCCAAAAGGTTCAGATCATATGCCACTCGTCCAATCTCTGCAAGGCCATGGTACCGGCTGGTGTACTGCTGGAGAAAGTACCGCCAAAACCCAACTTCAAAATGGAGATTTTTATGTTTATTATTCCATGAACCAAAAAGGGCAAGCAGTAATTCCAAGAGCGGCTATTCGTATGCAAGAAAATAGTATTGCCGAAGTTCGCGGTATCGCCGCCGAACAAAATCTAGATTCGCATATCGGCGGAGTGGTTCAACAAAAGCTCACTGAATTCCCAGACGGCAAAGTCTATGAACAAAAAAATCAGGACATGAAAGACTTAACCGCGTTAGAATCCAAAATAAAAGCAGAAAAACAACTTACCCGCGAAGACCTAATTTTCCTCTACGAAATAGACAAGCCAATCCAAGGTTTTGGCTATCAAAAAGACCCTAGAATTGCTGAATTAAGAAAAACTAGAAAGGACGTCAATTTTGACGCCTGCCTAATATTCAATTGTCTTCCAGAACAAATCGCCCATAATGAACAAGAAGTAAACGAAAAAACCAAAGCATACATCGGTCCATTATTTACAAATATATTCAAAAAATTAGCTCACCTAGAAAATATTTTCACCACTTTCCCAGAAGGTAAGATTAAAAAAGAAACTGTCGTGACTGGTGGAAAAACCAAAGAACAGCTTAAAGAAGAAATGCAAAAACAAAAAATCCAAGTTTATAGTGGAGCGGAATTTTTGATGGATAGTCAAGACTTTTCTACTACCGCTACCGCCGAATCTGAACAAGCCGATTTTGCTCGTCTTACTGTAAAAGATTTGTTTAATGATTCAAAAACCCACACCACTGACGAAATCTACGCTAAGGCTCAACAGCTTGGTCTGGAACTGTGTCAAAGCCAAGACGGACCAAATTATCGGTTACATTATAAAGATCAGCCAAATGGAGAGTGGACATTGATTGGGATGAAACAAATTGCCGACGCTGATCGCTATCCGGGCGTGTTCCGTCTGCGTCGTGTCGACGGCGGTCTGTTGCTCGACGGCTCTTGGGCGGATCCGGGCGGTGAGTGGCGTCCCGGCAATCAGTTTCTCTTTCGTCTCAGCAAGTATGAATCTTAAAAAATTAGTTACTTCGTAATTTGGTACTTAGACACTTTGTCACTTTGACACTTCGGTCACATTAAATTATTCAAATATAAAAATTTTTGGTATAATTGCAACTAGATAGATGATATTAAATGGTTAAGGCTGTTTGAAATCTGTTCGACAACTACTAATTGAGTGCGTGAACGGCAAAAGCTTTTTGCGGAGGATTGGTGGTTTGTCTCTAAAAAGAAATACTTGGTGTGGCATACTCCGTGATTTTCGATCACATATAAAATACAGCTATTCGCCTTTGCTTTACACTACCAGTGTAGAAAAATCGTGACGGCAGTGGAAAAGATGGTGTGTCACACAAACCGACGCTGATCGCAATCCGAACGTGTTCAATCTGAATCGTGTCGACGGCGGTCTGAAGCTCAACAACTATTGGGCGAATCCGGGCAATGAGTGGAATCCCGACAATCAGTTTGTCTTTCGTCTCAGCCAGTACTGTCTTTTCCGTGGCTTTATCGGTCGCGGTTTTTCTTTTCTACATTTATTTCCAAATTGCGTTTCCAACCGCCAAGCATTTTACCCGATTCGTCTAATTTAATAGAGACATCGCTATATTGCTGGTTGGAAATAAATTTAGCCTCCCAGGCAATATGAATCAAAAATTTTAAAGTATCCAAAACCAAAATACAATTTAGTATTTTTTCCACTTTCTTTTCTTTCTCGGTGAAATAGGCGACGTAACCTAGTTCCAGTAAAGTTAAAAATTTATTCTCTATTCGCGCACCCAGTGTGTAGCGTGCACTTTTTGGAATATGAACGACAATATTAATCCAAAGCAAATATCCCTCTTTGATTTTATTCAAAATGCTGGCGTTGCTGGTAGAAACACGGGGGGGGGGTGTTAAAAGACAAAGGTTGCGTCATATTTATAATGATATTATTAGTTTAGATAATTTATTAATTTCTTGGCAGGAATTTTTGCACGGGAAACGGAATCGCAAAGATGTGGCGGATTTTTCTTTGCATTTCATGGATCATATTTTGCTTTTGTATCAGGAATTGATAGATAAGACTTATACACATGGGTTATATCAGGCTTTTAAAATAAACGATCCCAAGCCACGCGATATTCACAAAGCCTGCGTGCGTGATCGTATAGTCCACCATGCAATTT
>CAIOJG010000037.1 GCA_903858555.1 Candidatus Magasanikiibacteriota bacterium | reverse complement strand
TTTTTTCCTATTTTTTTCCAAGATCATCGCTGCTGCCACACCTGCAAACGGCATATGTTGTGGCAAATAGTGAACGACATCAAACTTGGTTCCTGAGGTAATAGTTTGTTTATATTCAGAATCATAATATCCTTTACTTCCCTCTTCCATATCAAAAACCTGCGCGCCCTTGTTTTGTCCAAGATTAAAACCAGCAGCCGCTAGATCATATACATCTACCTGTTCCACACTTTTTGAATCATCAACCAATAATACTCGGCCAGAAATACCAGCTTTTAAAATTACCAATATACTTTTTAACAGATACAACCCCGCACCAGGACGATTTAAATCTTGCAACATACTGCCGGCACTTTTTTCAAATTGATCGATCGTAAATCTTTTTAAGTCCATCATTGCTCCCACTTTATTATTTTCCGTATACATTTCTCTAAATTTTATAGTTAACCTACTAATTTCAGCAACTAGCGCAGAAGTGTCTACCGCCTTCATTTTAGATAATTTTTGTGATTCGTCAGCCATTAAACACTGTTGATTTTGAAGATTTTTTAAATACTGACCAATCTGTTGTGGCTGGCCAAAAAGTAAATCTCCTAATGTATCCGCGGACACTGGTGATGACAAATTGCCTCTGAGCACAGCTAAAGCACCAAAATCATTGCCTCTTATTTTTAGATCTTTTAGCGGCTCGGCAATAGGTGTTTTTTCGGCCACCACATTTGGCGGAAACTCTTTTTCGAGATCATCAAGAATATCGGAAAAATCACTAAAGTCTTTACCTTGAAATTCTATATAAAAAAGATTTCTCAAAACCGAGTTCAGCTCATGTCTCCCGTATTTAGATCCATGAGCAATATCGATCTCTAACTGCTCGCGATTCCTAACAATAAAATTATATACCGACCATAATTTGGGATTGTCGGATGATTGTTTTACTTTTCCTCTAATGGCTTCTATAACTTTTTTTACTAGATCGCTGGCATCTCTTAAGATTTTATCCCAATTTTTATTCTTATATTCGTCGATATCTTTTGCATATTTTTGTATATTTTTTTCCTGTTTCAAAATCGCTGGATCCGTTTCATTTTGTTCTTTTTTTTCTTGAATTTGGCGCGCCTTACGATCTTCTAACTCTTTTATTTCTGCACTTGCCTTCACAAACGGCTCTCTGGCTTCAGTTATTTTTTGATCCACACGATCTGGACTTAGAAACTCGGCATAAAAACTTTTAACATCCTCCACAAAATGACGGAGTGACTCAACGTCAAAATCAGGCACAAAACGTTCGTGCCCAGCTGTTTCTGTTTTATGCTCAGCGATTTTTGCCAAACGATTGACCAAATGTACAACCAAATTAAAATATTCTGGTTTAATATTTATTGGGTGTTCACCATACAACCAACCTTCGAGAGTAGCCACTAACAACTTGATTGACCCTCTCTGTTCATCTGTCCATTCATCCAATTCTTTCCAGTCCAATCGTTTGTTGGCATCAGGCTGTCCATATGGATGAAGTGTAGACATAACACCTTTCAATCTTTGTACATCATTAGACTGAATTTGTTTACCTTCAAAAATTCTCAACAATGGTTTTGCCACAGCTGAAGCCACTTTTTCGTTGGATTCGGTGGTTAAATCTTTTAAAAACTCTTCCGCTTCATCTACAGATACACCCATTTTTTCGGCCCTAAACTGCGAGGCCATAAACCTACCACTGTCTATTCTCATAAATTTTACATGATTAAGTTGTGTAAGTTTATCATAATAATTCATGTTAATCAAAAACCCCTCAAAATGAGGGGTTTATTTTATATATTTTATTTTTATGGTCTACGTCCGCCACCACCATGTCGTGGTCCACCACCAAAGGTGCGTTCGCGTGGAGGTTGTTCTACATAGCCTTCTGGCTTAGGAGTCAAAGCTTTCATGCTCAAGTTGACACGACCCATCGCGTCTACTTCTTTGACCACCACTTTGATCTTATCACCAAGCTTCATCACATCAGATGGTTTGTTGGTACGAGCCCAAGCAATGTCGGAAACGTGCACCATACCATCTTGACCTGGTAAGATGTTGATAAAGGCACCAAAGTCTTCCATACGCATGACTGTGCCTTCGTAGACTTCACCAGCAGTGACTTCGTGAGTCAATTGCATAATCCAATCTTTGGCTTTCTGCATACCAACTGCATCGTTGGAAGTGACCAATACTTTACCACTGTCTTCGATATCAATTTGAACACCAGTTTCAGCAATAATTTTGTTAATCATCTTACCGCCTGGACCAATCACATCGCGGATCTTGTCTGGGTTGATGATGATAGTCTCAATGCGAGGAGCATATTTGGACATTTCTTTTCTTGGCTCAGAAATGATAGTAGCCATTTTATCCAAAATACGTAAACGAGCATCGCGAGATTGAATGAAAGTTTGTTTCACAATCTCCCAGTTCAAACCATCGGTCTTGGTGTCCATCTGAATAGCGGTCACACCATCGCGAGTACCGGTAATTTTGAAATCCATACCACCTGGACCGTCTTCTACATCTTGTAAATCAGTCAGAACTTTCCAGCGGCCTTGCACATCACTAGCCAAGCCCATCGCAATACCAGCCACCGGTTTTTTAATCGGTACACCGGCATCCATCAAAGCCAAAGTGGATCCACAGGTTGAAGCCATTGAACTACTACCATTACTACCCAAAACTTCAGACACCACACGCATAGCATATGGGAAATCTTCAGCGCTTGGTAATACTGGCTCTAAAGCACGTTCAGCTAAAGCACCATGACCAATCGCGCGATTACCCGGACCACGTAATGGACCAGTTTCGCCATAAGTCGCTGGAGTATCACTATAGTGATGCATGTAGCGTTTAGTACCTTCTTCTTCCATAGTGTCCAAAGTCTGGACATCACCAGGAGAACCTAAAGTCACCACGGATAATACCTGTGTATCACCGCGCTGGAACAAACCGGTACCGTGAGTACGAGGCAACAAACCAACTTCGACAGACAAATCGCGAATATCAGTCATACTGCGACCATCCAAACGTTGTTCTTTGTTTAAAATTTGTAAAGTAATATATTTTTCGACGTAAATTTTTACGCGACCCAAAATAATTTTTTGGATACCTTCGTCTACTTCTTTAGCTTTTAGCATTTCAGAAACAGCAGTGCTAAATCTATCGATCATCGCCACGCGTTCTTTGCGATCTTTTTTAGCAGTATCAAAAATCCATTCGTTCACTTTGGAACCAATAAATTCTTCTACTTCTTTTTCAACAGCACGCAAAGTAGTTTCTTTTTCACTCAAGTTGGCATTCAAATCTTGTTTGATCTGACCAACTTCAGCCGTGATTTTAGCAATAAAATCCAATAGGGGTTGCAATTGACCAGCTCCATATTGCATCGCAGTTACCACATCAGAATCTGGACATTCATTACAGCCGGCTTCTACCATAATAAGTTTTTCAGTGTTACCAGCTACGACGATATCAATATCACTTAATTTGCGTTCGGATAAAGTTGGGTTGATTTTAAAAGCACCGTCCACACGACCGACGCGTACACCGGCAATACCACCCTTCCAAGGAATGGAAGAAATAGAAAGCACAGTACAAGCAGCGACCAAAGCAGTAATCTGAGAATCATTTTCACCGTCATAAGAAAGAGCGGTCAAAATCACCTGCGTGTCGTTGCGCATTTTTTCATCAAACAAAGGACGAATCGAGCGGTCTACCAAACGACCAGAAAGAGTCGCTTCTTCAGTTGGGCGACCTTCGCGTTTAATAAAGCGACTGCCTTTGATTTTTCCGGCAGCATACAACTTTTCTTCGAAGTTCACCATCAATGGGAAAAAGTCGATCCCATCACGAGTATTTTTACTCATTGTGGCAGTAGCCATAATGACTGTTTCTCCGTACTGCACCACGCACGAAGCGTTGGCTTGCAAAGATAGCTTACCGGTTTCAACAGAGAGCGTGCGACCGCCCCAATCCATTGACCATTTTTTTACTGACATACAGTATTTTTCTTTCCGAAGCTGATTTTAGAGCTAGAGACCTAATAGGTCTGTGTGTCCTAAAACCAACCTCTAAATTAATTAATTTATTTTTTAAACTTGGTATTGGTGAAAACTTTTCTATCAAAAATCAAAAACTTGGATTTTTCTTCACCACCTAAATCGGTGAAATCATCACACTCTTCACGCAAACGTCCGGATGAAGTGTTACCAAAAGCCATCACTTCTACTTGTTTACCTTGGTTTTGTAAATATTCTACCAGCGGCAAATAGTCACCATCACCAGAAACCAGCACAATCGTATCCAGACTTGGTGACAAACGAAT
>CAIOJG010000036.1 GCA_903858555.1 Candidatus Magasanikiibacteriota bacterium | reverse complement strand
TATCACGACCCTGAGTCTCAATGGTCATAGCGGCCAAACCTTTCATTCTGCGTCCAATCCAACTAGATCCGCCACCCTCTTCATACTTTTTTATACCTTTTTGATATTCCTCTTCAGTAATTTGTCCGGTATCTTTTTGAAATTTTAAATCATTCAATTTTTTCTGATCGGTTTCCATGCTTTTGGCAAACTCATCTCTGGCACCCTGAAATTTACTGAATTTTTGTCCAGCCCAACCACCTATTTTTTTACCACGCGCAATCCAGCGATTGCCACCGACCAGCGGCGCATTCATTGCGCCCCATTTGCCAGCAGCCGTCGCCCCTTCTTTTACTTTTCCACCAGCCCACATACCGGCCGCCACACCAGAGGCCACCATCGCGGTCTTCTTGGCAAAATCTGTCGCTTGACCCATAGTATCTCCTCCGACAGTACCCAACGACTGAGCCGTCTTGGCACCTACCAATAAAATCCCAATACCAATCGCAAAATTTGCCATACTATCCCAATCCATCGCTTGAGAAATTGGAGCAACAGTGCCAGCTGATAAATTTTTACTGGAATCCGGCAACGGATTGCCGGTTTTAATCTCGTCATCAACACTTCCTCCGCTGACTATCGCAAAAGCCAACCACAAGAAAAATACTATCGCCGGACCAACTACCACGTGATTACCAAATTCAGACCACCACTGTGACGCATATTTTTCAGTCTGTGGAATCACGCTCAAGACAAACGCGAACGGAGACAAAACAATGAGAATCCAAAGCACCAATAAGCGCGCTAATAAAATATATAAGAAAGACAACATTATCGCCATGGTCAGTGCCGAAAATATTAGAGCCGCTAAAGCACCAAGAAAAAGTTCACCGGAGTTACTGACTACAGTCGGGTCAGCGTTTGACGACATACTGTAGATTTTATTCAACCCAAACGCGTTGATCAAATTTCCGCCGGCAGTCGCGGCCATACCATTTACAAAAGTTATCATTATCACTTGACCGACATCAATAATGATACCGCAAATCGTACGACTAAAATTTACCAACACCGCCGCAAAGAAAAACTTTACCAACATTTTTTTCCATTCGTATTGCTCTAAACCCAAAATTGTACCAAAAGCAACCAAAAGCAAAATCACCACAAAAAACATATTGGTAATATCACGCACCATCACCCACCCAACATTCACGGCCGTAGAATCCAAATAGCCATTGTAACCGGAGACTTGGATAATAAAAGCCAAAGCAAACATCGCCACATTTAACATGAGCTTCGCGATATAAAGTAACATCGTAGTGACAGCGCTAACCACCATGCCCGGTTGAGTGATACCAGGAGGAGCCTGCTGAGAAAGTTTGTCGGCTGGAGCAGTGGTTGTAGGAGCCGCGTGTGCTGGCGCCGGCAAAAAAATAAAAATTGAATTAATCAATAAAAAAGAAACACCAAAAATAGCCAAAAACTTCTTTTTTGGTTTTAAACTTATAGCCAAATCTTTTGTTCTCTGATATAAGGCTGAGAACATGATATCCATTTAAAATTATACGAATATTATAACACATTTTTTGTTTAATCACAAAGTGGAAAACCTGATTTATAAAACAAAAAACTAAGCTTAAGGACTTATCCACAGGTTACTGTAAAAAAATCGTAAAATGTGGGATACTTAAATGGATTAGGCAACTAGTTGACAAAAACAGCTATTTGCGCTAGTCTATAAAGTCGTTCTTTACAAAGGTGTTTTTTTGTCTATTTATAGATAAAAAAGCCAATATAAAAGAGATGAAATAAAATAGAAGAAAGAAATTGTGGCGGAATGTTTGTTTACAAAATAGACAGACACCCCGCCACAATCCATGCTCGTGTGAGCTCGCATTGTGACGGCCAGGCCCAAGTTTTTACCCCGGGCCAACCACAGGAGGTGTACTTTGAAGTACGCCATTGCAATTGCGATCCTGGGCGCATTGGCCCAGGGATGCACCCCTTCGTCCGGAAGTTCCGGAACAGAAGATGGTTGCATCAGCACCTACAACTGTGGCGAGGACATTTCCTCGCAGGCGACTGACGCTAGCTCTGGGGACACAACTTCTTCCCCGGGCGACGTCGCCTTCAACGACACCATCGCGCTGAGCGACGATGCCACGACGGTCACGTTTCCGATTCCGAACGAATGGGACGGGGCGACTTTCTCCTCGCCAAAATTCTTCGGAAAAGACAATCCAGTCGGCCACATCGTTCCGTCATACGGACTGGACTTCCCCATTTTTGCAATCGCCTGGTCGGAAATTGACCAAGTGGATATTGTCGGGAAGAAATTCCACTTTTGTCATGAAGGAGGATGCGGCTGGATCGATCTGGTCCAACTCAAGACCAGCTAGTGCAAGTTGGCGGCGATTTTCTTCTCGCCATTTTTCATCTCTTACCCGTCGCACGCGGGTTCCCCTAAAAATATTATTAGTAGTATTTTTATGAGAACAAAAAATCCACGAATTGATCGTGGATTTTTTGTTTTGTGTGAATAAATTACTATGGATATATAGTTTGCGCCGCAGAACTTGAAGCCACATAAATTTTATGACTAAAGCGCGTAAACGGATCTTTTGCTGGTACTGATCCCGGCAGAATTTTACACTCATTATCCAAAGCTAAATTTATTAAACTTTTACCATTATAACATCCATCTCCACCTGGTTCTCCAATACAACTTCCATTACACCATCCCCAATTATCTAATATCTGCACTCCTGGTTGGAAAATACAACAACCACCGGCAAACTGACTTGGGCAAACTCCATTCACTTTTGTATACCAATGTGGATCTCCACTACCACTGCAGCTATAAGGATGTTGGAAATTATAATATTTATAATCACAAGTTTTTTGAAGTATCAAACCAAAACTAGGCGCGCTGTCTTCTGGTTTACAAATTTCATTACCATAAGAATCTGTACCGCGAGTATTACGAATCGAACCGGAATGATCCTCTAAATCACTTCCATCTCCCCAATCTATTCTGATTCTATTTATTGGCATATGATTGTCGGAGGCAGCCGCAAAGAATTTAATTTTTACTTCAGCCGGACTATTCAAAAAATTAACATCTTCATTCCATTTGTCATTCACATCAAAGCCTGAAAAATCGCTTATCTCCTGACAGTTTTGGAGCTGATCACACTGTCCTACCGGAAAGACACGTGGTATAAAACCAGGATCTTTTGTATCTACCTGGTTAGTAGAATCAGTTTTTCCCTGCAAATCAGTGGCTGAAACTTGGGTATACCCCTGAGCATCTCCGTCGTCAAAAACATAGAAATGGCTTGGGTCTACTTTAGGAAAAATTTGTTGAAATTCAGGAAGAGCAGCAACAATACTTGTGTTCGCGCTTGAAACAAATTTATTCGGAGGCTTAGCACTAACACATTTTTTTTCACCACCATACTGCGTACACAATTGAGGAAAGCACTCTTGATTGAAAAGACACTGTTTACCAGGATCAATACTTTTAGCACCACACTGACCGTATGAAGTTATGCTTGGTGTTAGGGCACATGAACCAGAAACAATATGATCAAACAAATAATTAACCGCTTTAACAACTTGTGATCCGGCATAGCTAGGACCACCATCTGAATATTTGGAATCATAGTAGGTGTCTATTAGGAGCTGATGATAGGTGTCTAACTTATTTTGATCAACTTCTAAACCACATACACCACTCAGACAATCCCCAAACATAAGATTACTGTTGGCAAGATAGCTGTTGGAACAATCAGAATTTTGAGTACAACTTACTTTACAGACCGTAGGATCAACTAACGAAACCACCGCACCAACACAACCTTGCGATGGGTCAGAATTACAATCCTGATCATTGGTACACTTTTGACTATCCGGTATACTCCAATTTCCGTAAGATAAATTATATGATGAATCAAAACCTGATTTTACTGCCGTGCTATCACAGGTTCCATCACTATAAGGTTTAAGGAAATCCGTGTCCGTCTTGCAATACATCAAACTTAACAACGAACCACCAAACGAAGCGTCAGGATAAATTGAAGCAAACGGTGGGTTAGGAGAAGAATAATTAAAATTTAATCTATTATCATAATAAGCACCTTCATAATTTGTTACTTTAAAACCACTGCCACTCCAATAATTATTAGTAGCTATTGTATCATTACTTGTAATATTTACTCCGGTTTCACAACCAACTGAAGATTTTGTAGAAGGAACAAGATTATTAAAATCTCCCCATTTACCGGAGCTATCCTTTGGCACACAATTTACTCTGCACATATTATAAAAACCAGAGCAATTATTAGTTTGATCACTACCAATGGACGTACCACCACAACCAGAATCTCCCGACTGCATACCAGGGAATTGACTGCAATAATCGTAAGCTAAATTACTACAGAACCAATCATAACAACCGTGAGTATCATAATTTGCTTTGGAAACACTGTTACCATTAGCAAGAGTGCCATAGGCACTTTGACAATTACCAAAACTGGCAGGCACTTGATACAATTTAGAAGATAAACAATAATTTAAATTACCCGGTGCCGGTATTTTCGCCCCCGCTTCCGGAAATTCAAAATTTATATCTTGCTCACCCTGTAATTGATCTATCGGTAACCAAGTCAGACAAGGAAAATCAGTTTGTTGACCATTTATTGGTCGAGAGAAATCTTTTTCCACACAGACACCTTTCCAACCTAAAGACTGATCCGATCTGGTATTCGCCAAACACTGACCACCGGTAGTACTACAATCTCCGGAAGTCACCTGCCAATTTCCCTGACCACTAGCTACTGCACCAACACAAAAAGATTTATCGTGCGCCCCCCCAATACAAACAGACTGGTTGGTAACAGGCGCGCCATAAGAAGTATATCTGCTCCAGGCGTCGCTACCGTACACCAATTTAGAATAACTACAATCACAATTCATGATATTTTGTTTAGCACCACCGTTAGTACTATCGCTACAAACGTTTACATTCTTATACAGCTGATCATTTTTCGATAAAATCTCATCATAGCGTGGAAACGGAGAATCTTTTTCCGGGTAAGCACGACAGGAATGCGCCAAAACTTCTTTATCGGTTGCTGACGGTTTGTTACCACTGACATCCAACAAACAACTATGATTTATGCACATCCCTTGACCACCTTGTCCGCAGACAGAATCATTTGTTTTACAAACACGCGCATCGCTTGCGCCTTCACAATTTGTATCACCACAAGGTATCGGTCTGGCTACACGCCAATCTGTAGAGGAGGCAACATCTGATTCATCGACATTAAATTGATTGAGTTCTTCAAGCGGAAAGATATTTGGAATTGAATAACCGTCAAAATCATGTCCCGACCAGGTAAAGTCACGCAAAGTTGAACTTCTGTACACGTCTACAGTCAAAGGCATTCCATAAAATTTACTTTCACCCGCGTTTACAGGATTGCCACAAATTGTGGTGCCATCGTTGTTTAAACTATCACCCAACTGGTTACAACGACCAAATTTACTACAAACTTGTTGCCATTGAGAAGTCGCCGGATCCCAACGAGAATATGAATCTTGACACTGGAGCCACTCGGCACATTCACGATCGCGTTTTACTTTTAATATTATATTAGCGTCATTTTGAGAATCAGAAATTGGTTTCACCTTGGTGACATTATTCAAATCGCTATTATTATCGGCAGTATAATTTTCACTCTGAGCATAGGTAGAAGAAGTATCCCAAAGTTTTGTCAGATTACTGGTATCGTCAAACAATGCGCAACCGGCTTTTCGGCTAACTTGCCCATTACAATCTCCTGCCCCGCCGGTAATCTTATCATTGTTTAACAAATAATATGGCTGCCCATCGGAATGATCAATAAACATTGTGCATGAATCCTGATCTACCGGACATTCTCCCACAAAATTATTATATTTATTATCACCAGAGGTATCTCCAAAAGAGCTTAGACCATAAACGGTAGAGGTACTCGCGGAGTTTGGATAACACGGAATCTTATTTTGACCAAATGTCCAACAAACTTGATTATTGGAACAATCTGAATCACTAGTACAATAATTTGTTGACGAATTTTTTATAGCAGTCAAACTTTGCGAACTGGATGCCACACAATAACTAACATTTTTTCTAAACCAACCACTATATTTTCTACCATTCGCGTTATAAATATCATCTACATTGGTTTCATAACTACATACATTCGCTCCGGTGACAGTCGGGTCTTTAAAATATGAACCGCCAAAATCTCCACAACCGACAGATTCTTGTTTACACAAGATACCATTTTGGGAAACACCACTATCATCTACGAAACTTTCAAAATGATCGGGTAATAGCTTTATGGTAGTAGTCACAAAAACTGTACCGGTAACGGTCTGCTTTTGTAAACCGGCATAAGTACAACCCAAATCCGCGATATTATTACATGTGCCGGCGTCATTAGCTACTAAATATACCGGGTCTGAATCCGGTGAATCAGCCGGAACAAAATAAGTGGAATCATCAAAGCTGACACTCGCGGTGCCGGTTGCTAATGTCCCCTTTAAAATATGATCTTTGCTACTTCCTTTTATGGTAACCCGACAGCCACTTTTTCCAACTTCACTTTGGCATGAATAGTCTATGCCATCAACCGTAATCTTTAACGTAGCACCATCATTACCGTTCAAAAAGACATTATATGCTGTTGGGCCAGAATCATTTAAGGTATTAAACGTATCTTTAAAAGCATTACAACCAACCGCGCCATCGCGACACAAGAAACTAAAATTCGTCAGATAAACCAGAGTGTCATTAGGAGCGCTATAAGCGGTACAACCCAATGCCTCGCCCGGCAAATTATCATCTTGGTGACTGTCACAGAGTGGGTCAACTTTCAGAGAATTTTTTACTAAGTACAAGAAATCCGTGACCTGAGTTATTTGTAAATTGTCTAAATAAACATTGCTACCGTTGGCGACAGTAAATTTAAGTTTACCAATTTTTGATTCCCCAATTGAAGCTAGAGAAAAATTAAATTTGAAACTCTGCCAATCTGGATTAGCTCCAATTACAGCAATCGGAGCACTCACTCCAGCACCGTCTACCGACTCCAAAGTCGTACTTACATTGCTACCTTTTATCCAAAAACTGACTGTGTAATTTAAGCCCAATTCACTATGCGATAAAGACAAAGTATCCAAAGCAAAACTCTTTGCAAAGCTGCCATTACCAACATAACCCAAGGAATGACCACCGGCTTGAGTTGATTCTACGGATTGAGATATTTGACCACTGGCTGCATCCCATCCATTACTAGCGAAATCATAATTACTACCTTCAAAGGTATCAACCGCGATGGTTTTTAACAAATTACTATTGGTGCCACGATATTCACGACAAGACACCACATCTGCCGTACAAGTCTTGCTTTGTTCTTGACCGACCGCGCTACCGGCAGGCAAACCATCATAAAAACAGAAGCCTCCTTTATATTCACCATTGCCAAAACATTGATTTGGACCAGCCAGTTCGCTGCTATTTAAACGATACGAAGTACATTGATCGGACACCACTATCGTATGCGAGAGTAGCTTATAAAAAACGTGACCCTGATCATCATTAAACTGTCTGCAATCGGAAGTCGACAAGCTACCACTCTTATACAAAGCTTCGTTACAAGTATTGGAAGCATCCAAAGCAGATTGTGCGTCTTTAAAAGTTGTCGACGGTCCACCCAATGGATCGCTATCGTCTTTTACTAAAGTATATGGTTGTAAAGCATAACCGGCTGCTGTGCTTTCATACACATAGAAATTTTTCTGCTTATTAGCATCCGGTTTGATACAAGCGCGTAGATCAGAATAATATTCTACTTGTTCCCCACCGTTTTGGACCGCGCTCATATTGGTGAAACTTTCACAACCAACATCTTGATAAGTACAAGTATTTCCGGAGGAATTATTATTGTAAGTTGAAGGCGGAGTAATATACGCCAATAAAGTGCCTGAGGAATAATTCGCCGGCATTTCACGATAGGCATCATAACCTACACATTGACTCGCGCACTCATCGTTCCAAGTCAATGTGGTACTGACATTGTCGGAAGTGCTGGAAGCCGGCACGAATTTACCGGTAATAGGTAACGCATCCGGAATATCTTTTGGAGTATACAGCTGACAACCGACTTCATCTTTAATACACACCTTGGCATAATTATCGCATTCAGGATCTAAATTCATGTTATTTAAATCAGAAAAAGTTTGTGGCCACTGTATTCCAGGTAAAGTCGAAGAAGCATCGTAACACCCCAAATAATCAGGTGCCTTTTTGAGGTAGGCCATAACAGTATTGTCCTGCGCGGATTCAAATGCAGAACAACCAATGTTGGTGGCGGAACAATCGGTAGAAACGTTATTATTTAAATGTACGCCGGTATTAAAAGG
>CAIOJG010000035.1 GCA_903858555.1 Candidatus Magasanikiibacteriota bacterium | reverse complement strand
CTCCTAACTTTTCAAAAGAAGCTATAATGGAACAAATTGATAAAAGGATATAATATCTTAGGACAGCCACAGAGTGGTGAGCTATTTGTAGAAAAATGACCTCTCCTAAATCCTCTCCCATTCGACAGGCTCACGGAACTAAAAGGAGATGTGAGTAAGGCAATTTTCTATCCATATGTAGATTGATAAAAAAGTTAGTTTGTTTTTATAATTAGCCCCCGGATTTATCCGGTGGGTAGATGATTGATTAGATTTATAGGCTTTTAAGCCTGATTCTCTCCAGCCACATAGTGGCGTCCTATTTGTAGAAAACAACCACAATTCCGTGTCTTTACTCCTTTTGAGGGGAAGGAGAGGTCGGGAGGTCATTAGTGATTGGGCTTCTTTTTTTATATTGATTGACTCCATATAAAAATATATAGTATCTTTGTAGAAAAATAAAAGACACCTATATTATGATAAAAAGTGCACAATACAAACCAAATCTGGACGTGTTTATACACTTTTTAAGTAAAAGAGATGCATATAAATCAAGTTGTTTTTTTTAATAAGTAACACAAATATTTCATTTGAAAAAGTATATTTGCAAAAAATGATATTAAATACAAGGAATGACAAGTACAATACAAAGAGCTGAACTGCAAAACAAAATATGGAAAATAGCCAACGAGGTGCGTGGCTCTGTAGATGGATGGGATTTTAAACAGTTTGTGCTGGGAACTCTATTCTATCGATTTATTAGTGAAAATTTCACGATTTATATAGAAGGTGGTGATGATAGTATTGACTACGCAAATTTATCGGATAAGGTAATAACACCGGAATTAAAAGATGATGCTATAAAAACTAAAGGGTATTTTATTTATCCAAGCCAACTGTTTGTAAATGTTGCCAAAAAAGCCAATACCAACACCAATCTTAATACTGACTTAAAAGCCATTTTTGATGCTATTGAAAACTCTGCAAATGGTTATCCATCCGAACATGACATAAAAGGATTGTTTGCCGATTTTGACACTACCAGTACACGACTTGGCAATACTGTTGAAAACAAAAACAGTCGTTTAGCTGCTGTTATTAAAGGCGTAGAAGAACTAAATTTTGGTGATTTTGAAGATAATAAGATTGACCTTTTTGGGGATGCTTATGAATTTCTTATCTCTAATTATGCTGCTAATGCAGGTAAATCAGGAGGTGAGTTTTTTACTCCGCAATGTGTATCTAAACTAATTGCACAGCTAGCAATGCACAAGCAGATTACCGTAAATAAGATTTATGACCCTGCTGCCGGTTCAGGATCTTTACTTTTACAAGCCAAAAAGCACTTTGATAATGATATTATTGAAGAAGGTTTCTTTGGTCAGGAAATAAACCACACCACATATAACCTTGCACGTATGAACATGTTTTTACACAATATCAATTACGACAAGTTCAATATTGCGCTTGGAGACACTCTCAGAAACCCATACTTTGGTGATGAAAAGCCTTTCGACGCCATAGTTTCAAACCCACCAT
>CAIOJG010000034.1 GCA_903858555.1 Candidatus Magasanikiibacteriota bacterium | reverse complement strand
TATTGGAAGCTGCTAAATAATGTTATCGATCCAGAGCTTGGCATTGGTGTTGTGGATTTGGGTTTGATTTACGATGTAAAAATTGAAGGAGTAGTCGCAACCGTCACTATGACTTTTACCAGTATGGGTTGTCCGGTTGGTCCAAATATTATCGCACGAGTACGTTATGAAATGGAAATGTACAAAGGAATTGACGAAGTGGTAATCAACGTCGTGTGGACACCGGTGTGGAATCGCGATTTTATCGATGCGGATATTCGCACTTTAATGTTTGATCAATAAAATGAAAATTTTGCGCTTCATTTACAATTTTGGCTCTACTTTAAACATGCGCATTCGTGGTTTATTTTGGAGTTTATTTTTAAAAAAATGTGGGCGCAATTTTCATGTGTATAAAGGCACCAGAATTATTTCGCCACAAAATATCGAAGTGGGTGATGATGTGTGGTTTAATGAAAGATGTTATATCGTTGGCGGCGGAAAAATAAAAATAGGCAGCAATGTGATGCTGGCCCGCAATGTTAGTTTGATTACTTCCAACCACGGTTATTCTTCTAAAGAAATTCCGATGTTAAAACAAGAGATCGTTTCCGCGCCAATAGAAATCGGTGATGATGTTTGGCTCGGGGTAAATGTAGTTGTGCTCAAAGGTATAAAAATCGGCAAAGGCGCGATTGTCGGCGCAGGCTCCGTAGTGACCAAAGATGTTCCAGAGTTTGCGATTGTAGGAGGCGCACCGGCGAAGTTGATAAGATTCCGTTAATTATACGTCTGCTTCTATTTTTTGGTATAGGTTGAAAGAAATTCCTAGCAAAATAAATGAGACTAATGCGGAGAGTAGACAATAGTAGCAAAGATGTCCAATGACGTTTACTTGTAAATAAATCAAACGAATACTAAAGAGTGAAGATAGTGATGCAATTGGCAAAATTAAATTTAGCAGGTAAGTGTATTTTTCTTTAAAACTTAGTGCGGCTAAAGTTGTGACAGTGAGATAATATCCGAGTCCAATTAAAGCGAGTGGCACGCCGAGCACGGTCGAATAAATGCTATCAGTCACAACCTGACAAGAATTTACCTTGACCACTTCGTTGCTAAAACAGGCGAGCGGGTGTAATAAAAAATGAGAATAAGTAAGGTAGGAAGTATCCCAGATTCCAATTAAACCAAGGACGATAATTGCGATTTTGACAGATTTATCTACTTTGACGTGGCGGATTAGGTATTTGCGGATTGACTGTAACATATTTAAGTTTAAGTTTTAGTGCTACTATCTTAGCACTTTTTTGTTATTTAAAAAAGAGCTAGACAAAACAGGGTATTTTCTATATCATAAAAGGGTAAATTATTCAAAAATTCTATGAAAATAAGAAAAATTGGTCACAGCTGTATGTATATTCAGGAAGCCGGATTAAAAATTTTGATTGATCCGGGAATGTTTACAACTGCTCAAAATGAGCTCACCGGTTTGGATATTATGCTTATCACCCACGAACATGCGGATCATTGCGATATTAATTCGATTAAAGAAATTTTAAAAAATAATCCTAAGTTAAAAATTTTTACTAATACCAGCGTAAAAAATATTTTGGCCAAAGAGGGAATAGAAGCAATTATTTTGGAAGATGGGCAGAGTCACGCTCACGAAGGGGTGCTGTTTCATGCCTTTGGCGATCAACATGCGATGTTTCATCCGACTTTGCCGGTTTTTCAAAATACCGGCTATATGATTGGTAATCGTTTTTATTACCCAGGAGATTCTTTTGCTAAACCAGATCGCCCAGTCGAAATCTTGGCTTTGCCAGTCGGCGGACCGTGGATGAAGACGATGGAGGCGATAGACTTTGCTTTTGATTTAAAACCAAAAGTGGTTTTTCCGGTCCATGACATGGTTTATGCCAATCCGGCTATGACGCACCGTTGGCCGGCGATGGCGTTAGAAAAGGCAGGTATAAAGTTTATATCTCTGGAAAACGATGGTGAAATTGAAGTTTAACGACTTTTGTGCTATCATAAGACCATGATTAATACTATAAGTTTGCTGTGGAACAATTTATTGTTCCAACCGCTTTTAAACGCCCTGATCTGGATTTATAGCAATATGACCGACCATAATCTTGGTTGGGCCGTAGTTTGGCTCACCATTTTTTTGCGTCTGATTTTGTTGCCTTTAACCATTATTTCCGAGAGGAATGCGCTAAAACAAGTCAAAATTGAGGAAGAAGCGATGAAAAAGGCCAAGGCTTATCCACATGATAAAATTTTACAGCAAGAAGAGATCCGCAAAATAATGAAAAAAAACAAGATTTCCCCTTGGGCCAAGGTTTTGGCTTTGTTAATACAGTTGTTGGTCTTAGTTTTGCTCTACCAGGTCTTTATCCGTGGTATTACGGGTGAAAAATTGGCTAAAGTCCTTTATCCCTCCATAGATTTCCCAGGTAAATTGAACACCAACTTTTACGGTTTTGAGATTGGTAAAGTTCATGATTGGATTTGGGCCGGTATCTGTGGTTTGTATATGTTTTGTTATATTTTGTTTGAAAATCGCAAAAATAAGCACTGGCAGCCTTCGCAAGTGGTTTTCTTATTTCTTTTTCCAGCTTTTACTTTTTACATCTTGTGGATATTGCCGATGGTGAAATCCTTGTTTATTTTGACCTCAATGGTCTTTTCTGATATAATTACCATAATAATTTACGTGTTGTTTTCCCCCAAACCAGAAAAACATGGCGGTGGGCATCATTAATAATTTTTGTATATGGCTGGAGATTCCTTGGATAAGTTGATGTATTCTTTTGTAGTAGATGATGTTTTGAAAGGTTTTTTTATTACGGTGCCACCGGGCTATGTCGCTTGTGTGTATGATTTGGGTCGCGGTGTTTTGAAAAAAGTTTTGACTCCAGGATTGCATTTGAAAATTCCTTTTTGGCAAAAGGCTAAACTTTTCAATGTTCAGACTTTGGAATATTCTATCAATCGTCAGTTTGATGTAACCAACGAAAAAGCATTGGGAGACATTCCAATTGCTGCTGTCACTCAAGATGGTGTGCGGGTAGCAGTAGAAGGGACTGTGTTACTACGTTTAGACGTTCACCAGATTCCTACTATCTGGCAGCAGATCGGTGAAGATTTTGTATCAAAGATTGTCCGTCCGACTATTCGTAGTCGTGTGCGTATGGTATTTAGTAAATTTGATCAAAGTGAGATTGTTAGTACTAAACGCGATGCGGTAGAAATGGAACTAAAAAATGAATTGGAACGCATCTTTTATGCCCGCGGTATCTATGTTGAAAACATTTTGATGCATGAGGTGTCGGTGATAAAATAAGCCAAAAATAAAAATATCCGGAATAACAATCTTTTCGCTTTTTTCGACCGCGAGGTCGAAAGGGATGTGCCTGTGGGCGCATAACCCCGCTCAAAGATCATTATTCCGGATATTTTTATTTTTAGCTTATTTTAGCTAAATTTTGAGGCTTGACAGTGTGGATAAGTTTTGGTATATTATCACTCATAAGGTTTGAGTGCTAATATTATGAATGCTCGTCAAGAAGAACTTCTAACCCTAGTTATTGAAAAATATATCGAAACTGCCCAACCAATTGGGTCTAAATTTTTGGTGTCTGAAGCTGGGTTG
>CAIOJG010000033.1 GCA_903858555.1 Candidatus Magasanikiibacteriota bacterium | reverse complement strand
ATAAATTTATTTTATTCCCACCAACTTACGAACCTCAGCCATATTTTTATCCGCAACTTTCTGTGCTTTCTTGGAACCTTTGGCCAAGATTTTTTCCAATTTCTTTGAATCTTTCAAAAGTTTTTCTCGCTTTTCTCTAAAAATCGCAAAATGTTTAGCGATTGCATCAGATAAAGATTTTTTTAGATCACCATAACGAATACTACCATCTTTCTCCGCAACTACGAAGGCGTCATAAATATTCTTATCACCAAACTCTTTCAATAAACCTAGTAAATTAGCCACACCTGGTGCAGCTTCACCTCCACTTGTGGCAGTCACTGCTCGTTTTAATTTATTTTCAATCTCTTCTGGTGTTTCACACAATTCTATCACATGCCCCAAGCCCAAACTTTTGCCCATCTTTTTTTCCGGTTCGAGCAAACTCATCACTTTTGGCACATTGGTCAAAAGATGTTTTACTTCTGGAAAGAATTCGCCATATTTATTATTAAACCAACGCGCCACGTCGCGAGTAAGCTCTACATGCTGAATTTGATCTTGACCAACCGGAACCAAAGCACCTTTATATATCAAAATATCAGCTGCCTGCAACACTGGATAATCAAATAAACCGGCCGTGGTCTTGTTTAGTTGTTGAGTTTTATCTTTATACTGCGTCATGCGTTCCAACTCACTCATTGGAGTCAAACAATTAAAAATCCAAGCTAAATCAGCATGGCCTATTACCTGAGAGTGTATAAAAAAAGTAGTTTTATTTGGATCAATTCCAGTCGCCAAAAGCTCGGCAGCAGTAATTTGCACCTGTTCGCGCAATTGCTGTGCCGTCAATTTACCGGTCAAAGAATGTAGGTCGGCAATAAAAATATAAAGGTCATATTTCCCACTTTTCTGAAGTTCAAGCCAATTTTTTACCGCGCCTAAATAGTTGCCAATATGAAGATTGCCAGTCGGTTGAATGCCAGAGACGATTACAGGTTTGGACATAGAAAAAAATTAGTGCTAAACTGGGTATATTGTAACTAATTTATTACTTTTTGTAAACAATATTATATGTCAGAAATGGAAACACATGTCTTGGAAATAATGAGGGGGGGCATCAGAAAATTTAATAATTTTCTTGGCCAAATTCCTGATGAATTTTTTGGTCTACAATCTTCTTCCAAGAACGAACTACAAAAAGAGTTCAGGCGTGCTTGGGAAGAAAACCCTTATCAAACCGCTAAACAAATCGTAGACAGACTAATTTCAGCCGTGGTAAATGATATTACTTGTCCTGACGGCAAAGCTTTAAGACAAATATTGTCGGTCGGCGCCAACACAGATTTTGCCAAACCAGACTTACCAGAAAAACCAATATTTCTAGGCGAAATGAGCGACAGTAATTTTGAAGAAAAACCATTTTTAATTAAAGAGCCAAAAGATATCAACTAACCCTAATAATGATATTGCCTATTGCCAGCGATCATCATCGCCCGATAAACCTGCTCCAATAAAAATACCCGCATCATCTGGTGGGTAAAGGTAAATGAAGAAAAAGATAATTTTAAATTGGCCATTTTCAAGATAGATTCATCAAGCCCCAGTGGCCCACCAATCACAAACGTAAAACTGTTGCTGCCAGACAAGGCCAAATCCGAAAGTTTTTTAGAAAAATCTATTGAAGAAAATTGTTTACCGTGTTCATCCAACACGACCAAAAAGTCGCTCTTAATTTTACCTAGAGCGTCTTTTATTTTTT
>CAIOJG010000032.1 GCA_903858555.1 Candidatus Magasanikiibacteriota bacterium | reverse complement strand
TGAAATCTTCTTTCCAAAGCTGCGTCTTTTTCAATATATTTTTGGTATTCTTTTAAAGTGGTGGCACCAATACAATGTAGTTCGCCACGTGCCAACATGGGTTTGAGTAAATTGGAAGCATCCATTGAACCTTCGGATGCACCGGCACCGACGATAGTGTGAAGCTCGTCAATAAATAAAATATATTTTCCTGGAGCAGAATTTATTTCTTTGAGTACAGCTTTTAAACGTTCTTCAAATTCACCACGAAATTTTGTGCCGGCCAAAAGTGAACCGATGTCTAGGGCAATAATTTCTTTATTTTTTAAAGATTCCGGTACGTCACCATTGACGATGCGCTGAGCCAAGCCTTCCACGACAGCAGTTTTACCAGTACCAGGTTCACCAATCAAGACCGGATTGTTTTTGGTACGACGAGATAAGATTTGCATCACGCGACGGATTTCATCATCACGACCAATCACGGGATCAATTTTTTCTTTGCGGGCTAGTTCGGTTAAATTTTTTCCGTATTTTTCCAAGGCATTATATTTTGTTTCCGGTTCCGGTGAATCTACTTTTTGGGTGCCGCGAATTTCGGCTAAGGCTTTGAGAGCGAGGTCGTAGGTGACACTTTCTTTTTGTAGGGCATCGCTAATGGGGTTGCGACCGGTCATCAAGCTCAAAAAGATATGTTCCACGCTGATATATTCGTCGCCCATTTTTTCCGCTTCTTTGGCCGCGTTTTGAAAGACAAACATCATAGACTGATCCAGCATGATTTGACCGGTAAAGCCGGCATTCACGGCGGACTGCTTTGGGAGCTGCTCCATTAGTATTTGGGCTTGGGCCTTTAGATTCATGATTTTTACGCCGATTTTCTGTAATACTGAGGCGACAATGCTGTCCTCGTCTTCAAGCATGGCAAAAAAGAGGTGAGGAGGGCTGACCTGAGCTTGGCCGTTTTGGGCCGCAATTTGGGCTGATTTCTGCAATAATTCTTGGGATTTGTTGGTAAAATTTTGTGGGTTCATAAAGTATGTAATTATCACTCTAACATATAGAGTGATAATATATTAACATATATAAAATAGATGTCAAGATATATATTAGCACATGTTGGGCTCTTGATAAAATTTTGATATTAGTTTAATAAGATGATAAGATAATTGGATAATCAATTGATGTAGTTTATGACAAGAAAACCAGGAGAAAGTCAGTTCTCGTTAGATTTTAATGTGCAGCCAAAAGAAAAAACTGAGCCAACGTCAGTTTCTGTATCTAACGCTCAACCTGTTCCTAGATCGCCGGGTATTCTTTTTGATGTACCTAATCAACGAAAAGCTACTCCAGAGCAGACTGAGGCCAGTAATTTGCAAGCTTTTCATAATTATTTAAGAAATTTAAATATCAGACCGGAAGAATTGAGCGGTAAAAATATTTTAGATGTCGGTGCTAGTACGGGTGGGTTTGGTGATATTGCGGCCAGATACTATGGTGCTAAAGTTATTTCTATTGACGAAATGTGTCCTGGAAATATGGCCGATGTGCTTGATGGTGATTCAAAGAAATTATTTAATCTTCCGGCGGAAAATATGAATTTGGCGGAGCGTTTGAATGTTCAGGATGAACCAAAGTTTGATTTCATTGTTTCAAATTATAGTACTCCGTATGTGTTTGTGAATAACGAACAGGACAGACGTGGAAAATGGAAATCTAAAAAAACACCTTTTGAATGGCGTTTGGAAATGACTACACGTATTCATTCTGCTCTAGAAAATATTTATAAACATTTAAAACTGGGTGGCAAAGCCATACTGTATCCTTTATTTCTAGATTTAGAAGAAGATGAGCAAATGTCGGTGGATTTTGGTAATGATGAAAAAAGAGATGTGAGAGAGTTCAATGGTGTTATACATGAAATTTTGGAGGATATAAAAAATGAACACGGCGATAATGTAGATATTGAATTTGAAAAAGTCCCACAAAAAGATGGAACAAACTTTACCCGCTTAATTATCAATCGTAAAAATATACAATAATTTGTGCAAAGAAAAACTTTTACTGAAAAAGTTTATGCCGTTGTGAAGAAAATCCCCAAAGGGAAAGTTTTGACGTATAAAGAAGTTGCCGGGTTGGCTGGTAGTCCGGGTGCGTTTCGAGCGGTAGGAAATATTTTAAATAAAAATTATGATCCGGATATTCCGTGTCATCGCGTAGTGCGTAGTGATGGAAAAATTGGTGGCTATAATCGCGGCGCAGCCAACAAAATAAAAATTTTAAAAAAAGAAGGTGTTAAAATTTAATTTTATGTCAGAAATAAAAAATTTATTACAAAAAATAAATCAGTTCATAGCCGATAGAGAATGGGGGCCGTTTCAGCAACCAAAAGATCTAGCCATTTCGTTGGCTTTAGAATCTTCCGAAGTGCTCGAGCATTTTCAGTGGAAAAATGGTGATCAATTACAAAAATATTTAAAATCACATAAAGATGAAATCGGTGATGAGTTGGCGGACGTGTTTATATATTTGTTGGAGTTATCACAAAATTTGGGAGTAGATTTGTGTGAAGCGGCATATAAGAAAATAGAAAAAAATGCTTTAAAATATCCCGTGGATAAAGCCAAGGGAAATAATAAAAAATATACTGAATTTTAATTTATGTTTTTACTATTTTTGTCTTTTATTGCTGGTGTGCTCACTGTGTTAGCACCGTGCGTGTTGCCGGTGTTGCCGATTATTATCGGCGGGTCGGCGCAAGATAGTCAGCGTCGTAATCCGTATGTTATTACGGCGTCACTGGCGGTCGCGGTGGTGCTTTTTACGTTGCTATTAAAATTTAGCACCTTGTTTGTAAATGTTCCGCCCGAGGTGTGGAGCTATACCTCGGGGACAATCATTATCTTTTTTGGTCTTATTACAATTTTTCCAAATTTTTGGGATAAATTTAATTTTAGATTAGGTTTGAGTGCCGGATCAGACAAAATTTTAAATAGTTCTGCCCATCAGACTGGGCGAATTGGGGATATGTTGATTGGGCTTTCGCTCGGTCCGGTTTTTTCTAGTTGTTCACCGACATATTTTTTAATTTTGGCGACGGTCTTGCCGCAAAGTTTTGGAAAAGGTCTGGCCGATCTTATTGCCTATGCCCTTGGTTTGTCTTTGATTTTATTATTGATCAGTTTGCTTGGTAGACGCTTTATCGAAAAGGCTAAAATCGCGGCTAATCCAAATGGAGTTTTTAAACGCGTTCTAGGAGTATTATTTTTGGTTGTTGGTATTTTAATTTTTACCGGTGGTGATAAAAAAATGCAGGTATTTTTTGCCAATCACGGCTGGTCGGGCGTGTCTAGTATTGAACAATATTTTTTGACGCAATTAAATACGCCAATGCCGGCTGGAATAACTTTTGATAATACAGTCGCTAATAAAAATTTGCCACGTTATCATGAAATTGTAAATCCATCTGGCTTTGTAAATACTAGTAGTATAAAAATAGGGGATTTAATTGGCAAAAAAGTCATCATCGTGGATTTTATGACGTATAGTTGTATAAATTGTATCCGTACGTTTCCATATCTAAATGCTTGGTATGAAAAATATCATGACAAAGGTTTGGAAATTATTGGTATTCACACACCGGAATTTTCTTTTGAAAAAAATATTGATAACGTCCGCAAAGCCATGGCTGGTTTTGGAATAAAATTTCCAGTAGTTTTAGACAATAATTACGGTACTTGGAACGCTTACAGTAATAATTATTGGCCAAATAAATTTATCATCGATATCGATGGTTATGTGGCCTTCAATCATGCCGGTGAAGGTGGTTATGAAGAGACAGAACAAAAAATTCAGGAATTATTGGCAGAAAAAATGGTGCGCGATAAACAATCGGTCGCGGCGGTGCCAACCGGAATCGTGCAGGTGATCAGTACTTTGCCGACAGCAGTGGGAAGTCCGGAAACGTATTTTGGATCGGCACGAAATGAATATTTGGCCAATGGAGTTCCACAACAATCTGGTGAACAAAAATTAATTGCACCAAACGCTGTGAATTTAAACGAATTAAATTTGGTCGGCGCTTGGAATTTTGAAGATGAATTCGCGCAGACAAATGAAGTGGTGGATAAAATAATTTATCGCTATAGCGCACACAACGTTCATTTTGTGGCTAGCTCAGAGATACCAAATAAAGTGGAAGTGTTGCGTGATGGTGTATCGCTTACTAAAGATACGGCCGGCAGTGACGTGGTTTTTGAAAACGGGAAAAGTTATTTATTGATCCATGATGAGCGGTTGTACAATGTAGTTAGTGATAAGGCCGGATCAGGCGAACATACTTTGCAGTTCATTATCAATTCAGCCGGACTGAAAGCCTATACGTTTACTTTTGGTTAAAAAATAATTTTTAAATATATGGAATTGAACAAGCTAACTTCGGAAGAAGAAAATGTCATTGTTAATAAAGGTACGGAGAGACCGTTCACTGGTGAGTACGACGATTTTTTTGTGGAAGGTACTTATTTGTGTCGTCGTTGTAATACACCACTCTATACTTCGGACGCAAAATTTCATTCGGGTTGCGGCTGGCCGAGCTTTGATCAAGAAATTACTGGGGCGGTAAAACGTACGACTGACGCGGATGGTTATCGCACGGAAATTACTTGCAATACCTGTGGCGCTCATCTAGGTCATGTATTTGAAGGTGAAATGATGACGCCTAAAAACACTCGTCATTGCGTGAATTCACTGTCGTTAAAATTTGTACCTAAAAAATAAAATCCATTTAAAAACACGAAGCCCCCGAGTCGAATGTCGACCGGGGGCTCGTTTTTTTGGATTTGCTCAAACTCCTGTGAATGCGGCGAAAGTGCCGCTAACGTGTTTTGTGGGCTTCAGACGATTGGGAAGGCTGAAGATGGCGGCGTTGCACGGGAGCGCAACTACCAGCTTCTTACCTTCGATATCGAGAATGCTCTTGATATCGTAAATCGACAGCGAAGGGTCATACCAAGCTTCTTGCTCCACCATTTTAGCGCTCAAGTATCCGAACTCGTGGCGAGAGAGGTGGTTGGCCCGATGAATCACACGTGTACTTCCGTCGACCTTCAACTGCTGAAGGAGATCGTGGAGGTGGAGCGAGTGGAGCATCGGATTGAAATCGGTAGGAACACGAACAATAATCATTTTTTTCTCTGGTTGGATGAGAAGTCTTGTCTGTACCCGCCTTGGGCACAGATTAGGACGTAGTTTGATGCACGGACTTGTTGGCAAATCTTGTCAAAAAGTCCGTGCATCAGCCAAAAAAACGTAATTGGCACGGTCTCATTGGGACACAATAATTCCGGGCACAAGATAAAAGTTTACACGAAAAAGTCGTTTTTGTCAATCTTTGTAAAAAAATGTATACTATATAGACGATATTTAGTATCTATTAAAATATGGCTAAAATTGAATCAATTGTCTTGGGCGGGGGTTGTTTTTGGTGTACTGAGACAATTTTTAAGCAATTGCGTGGGGTTTTGGCAGTGGTGCCTGGCTATGCCGGTGGACAAACGCCTAATCCTTCATATGAACAGGTGTGTAGTGGGGCGACTGGTCACGCGGAGGTTATCAAGGTGGATTTTGACACTGAACAAATATCCGTTGATGAATTGTTATCAGTTTTTTTCTCTGTGCACGACCCGACCACTTTAAATCGGCAAGGTCATGATATTGGTACTCAATATCGTTCTGTAATATTTTTTAGTACCTCTGAACAAGAGCTGGCCGTCAAAAATAAGATTATCGAGCTGACTTCTGAAAGAACGTATTCTGACCCGATTGTCACCGAGATAAAACCTTTGGATAAATTTTATGAAGCCGAGGATTATCACCATGATTATTTTGCAAAAAATCCGGATCAAACTTATTGCCAGCTAGTGATCAATCCCAAATTAAAAAAATTTAAAGATAAATGGAAAAGTTTAATTAAAAATTAGTATGGACATTATTTCACATGGTCTATGGGGAGGTATTGCCTTGGGCCGAAAAAATAAAAAAGATTTTTGGTGGTCATTTGCTTTTGGGGTGATGCCGGATTTATTTTCATTTGGAATTTTGACGGTGGCGACAGTTTTTGGTTTTTCCGCTCGTCCCGATTGGGGAGGGCATCCGACGAACGCGTCTATTCCGGCTTATGTACATTCGCTTTATAACGTCACTCATAGTTTAATTGTGTTTGCTGTGGTGTTTGCGATTGTTTGGTTGGTGCGTCGTAAACCATTTTTGCCGATGCTGGCTTGGGGTTTGCATGTGCTGATGGACATCCCGACCCATTCTACTGAATTTTTTCCAACTCCGTTTTTGTGGCCATTTTCTACATTTAAAGTAAATGGGATTCCCTGGAGTCATCCGATAATATTTTTTCCGGATGTTGTCTTATTACTAGTTTTGTATCTTTGGTTTTTTGTTTATAAGAAAGGGTGGAAAAAATAATATGGAAAAAAATTTTATTAAAAATCGTAAAAATCAAAAAGTTTGTGTAGTGGTGGAAAATAATCCGAATCAAATTGGATTGGCTTTTTTAATGCATGGTCTGGGAGGTTTTAAAGAACAACCTCAAATTCGTTTGGCAGCTGAAACTTTTTTTAACAAAGGTTTTACAGTGGTAACTTTTGATACCACCAATACTTTTGGCGAAAGTGACGGAAACTACGAAAATGCCACGGTTACGAATTATTATGAAGATTTAGAAGACATTATTTTGTGGGCGAAAGAGCAGGGTTGGTATCAAGAGCCATTTGTTTTAGAAGGTCATAGTCTGGGTGGAGAGTGTATTTTGTTATATGCTGAAAAGAATCCTGAAAAAATATTTAGTTTGGTTCTGGTGTCTACTGTAGTGTCTGGTAAACTTAGAGCCGAGGCTTATGAGAAATATACTAAAGAGGAATTTGATGAATGGAAATCAACGGGTTTGAGAATTTCTGAAAGCACTTCTTTGCCTGGTATTATTAAAAAATTACCTTGGTCGCATATGGAGGATAACTTTAAGTATGATGCTCTTCCTGATGCCGGTAAGCTGACAATGCCGGTTTAGGACAGAATCTGAGTTGCGGAGTTTTAAAAATATTTTAAATAATTGGTTGGATAAAATTATTAAAAATAAATAAAAAATATGTGTGAAGAAATTAAGAAATCACCAGTGTTAAGTAGTTTGTTTATCGGAGTAGCGCTGATAGTATCGGCCTGTGTGCTTGGTACCGCTTATATGTGGAATGGAGCACAGGCAGTAAAGGCGCTCGAGGTGACTGGTTCGGCCACTCAGATGGTGAAAGCGGATAGCGCGACTTTGCATTCATCGTTTGCGCGCATTGTGACTTTGGACCAAATCAAATCTGGTTATGCGGATATGAAAAGCGATGAGGCTTTGGTAACGAAATTTTTTGCGACTCAGGGTGTAAAATCGGAAGAGCTCACTATCGCGCCGGTGAGCATGAATGTGTATTATGAAAATAATAATCAAGGTGGTCCGACCAAATACAATCTGCAGCAAGATGTAACTTTGCAAACTACTGATTTGGCGAAAGCGGACAAAATCGCTAAATCATTTCAGACTTTGATTGATCAAGGGGTGATTTTTTCTACCAATCCGGTGGAATATTATTATTCAAAATTACCAGACAGATCGCAGTTGGTGGCGAAGGAAGTTGGGACTATATCACGGTAGATGGTACTGCATCCCGTATATATGCTTCGCATGCGACCTCAGCGG
>CAIOJG010000031.1 GCA_903858555.1 Candidatus Magasanikiibacteriota bacterium | reverse complement strand
GGTTGGCGGCATGATCGCGTTCGCCCTGATACCTTTGGTATTCGGACCAATGACTAAAATAAGTTCTTTTGGTGTTGCTAATGCCACTTGGGCGGCCGTGACTGCATTATTATTCCCTATTATCGGTTATCTGCTGTTTAAAGAAGTAATTTCTGTTTGGCAAACAATAGGGATTTTTACAATTGTAATCGGTTTAATTTTAATGGAGGTTAAATAAATTTTATGATCTAATTTAAAAAATTATTTTTAAACCAGATTAAAAAAATAATTTAATATTATGCACACACATACATTGAAAGAATTTGACCCAGAAGTTTTGGAAAGTATAAAAAAAGAACAACAACGTCAAGAAGAAGGATTGGAAATGATCCCTTCTGAAAATTTTGTTTCTCCAGCAGTGCTCGATGCGCTTGGTTCGGTGCTGACTAATAAATATTCTGAAGGTTACGCCGGCAAGCGCTATTACGGCGGTTGTGAATTTATTGATGAGATTGAAACTTTGGCTATCGAACGTGCTAAATTACTTTTTGGTGCGGAACATGTGAACGTACAACCTTTATCTGGTGCGCCGGCCAATGTTGCTGTTTATTTTGCACTTTTGCAACCAGGTGATACTGTGCTTGGTATGGACCTGTCGCATGGCGGTCACTTGACCCACGGACACCCAGTGACCTACATGGCCAAAATTTACAACTTCATCAGATATAAAACTGACAAAGACGGAAAAATTGATTTAGACAATTTGCGTGCGATGGCATTGGAGCACAAACCAAAAATTATTTTGGTTGGCTATAGTGCTTATTCTCGAGAAATTGAATATGAGAAAATAAAAGTAATCGCAGACGAAGTTGGCGCTATCACAATGGCTGATATTGCCCATATCGCTGGCTTGATTGCGGGCGGACAGATGAATAACCCAGTACCAATTTTTGACGTGGTCACTACTACTACCCACAAAACTTTGCGCGGGCCTCGCGGCGGTATGATTATGTGTAAAGAAAAATTTGCTTCTGCGATTGATAAAGCTGTCTTCCCTGGTTTACAAGGTGGACCACACGAAAATAATATTGCGGCTAAAGCCGTGGCTTTTAAAGAAGCACTGTTACCAGAATTTAAAGAATATACTGCTCAAATAAAAAAGAATGCCAAAGTGCTCGAAGCTAAATTTAATGAGTTTGGCTATAAACTTTGTTTTGGTGGTACTGACAATCACTTGCTTTTGATCGACGTCACAATGAAAGGCGTCGGCGGTAAACAAGCTCAAATCGCTTTGGATAAAGCTGGCATCACAGTGAACAAAAATATGATTCCAGACGACACGCGCTCACCTTTTGACCCGTCTGGTATTCGCCTTGGCACACCAGCTTTGACTACTCGTGGCATGAAAGAAGCTGAAATGGAAACAATTGCGGCTTGGATCAATGAAGTAATTTTAAACCACGACAACGAAGCAAAATTGGCAGATATAAAAAATCAGGTGAGAGAACTTACTAAAAAATTTCCTCTTTACCCTACGTTAAAATAGCCGGTAAAAAGGTATGACGTTTAATTCTGTAATTTTTTTAGTTTTCTTCCCGATCGTCACCTTTATCTATTTTGCTGTTCCTCATAAATATCGCTGGCTGACTTTATTGTTAGCCAGCATTTATTTTTATATGTCGTTTGTACCAAAATATATTTTTATTTTGGCCTTAACGATTGTGATTGATTATATTGCCGGTATCTATTTAGAAAAATCTATTGGTAAAAGAAAGAAATTTTTTCTGATCTTAAGTCTGTTGGCTAATGGTGGAATTTTATTTTTCTTTAAATATTTCGGTTTCTTTAACCACAATTTAGATAAACTAACCGAACTACTACATTGGCACAACCCCATACCTGATTTAAAAATATTGTTGTTATAAAGTT
>CAIOJG010000030.1 GCA_903858555.1 Candidatus Magasanikiibacteriota bacterium | reverse complement strand
CGTCGTTTTTGGGGTAGATTTGATTGGGTCATGGTGGAAGGTATTGTTGGCCCCAGTGGGCGGTTTGGTTATTTTCTTTATAAATTTTTTGTTTTCTTGGTATGTGTACGGAGAAGATAAAATTCTGGCCCGTTTCTTGGCTTTTTTTGCTGCTGGCTTGAATTTATTTTTGTTAATCGCTTTTTATTTGGTAGTGGGACTCAACAGTTGATATGGCTAGTTCTGAAAAATTTTTTGACCGAGTTTTTTTAATCTATATTGTTGTCATGGTTGTTTTTGGTTTGGCGGCTTTGACTTCAGCTAGCGGACCTTTGGCTTTTGGAAATTTTGGTGATTCTTTTTATTTTGTAAAACATCAGTTGATACTTGGAATTATACCCGGGTTATTATTGGGGTATTTTTTATTTAAGGTTGATTTTGAAAAGTGGCGAAAAGTCAGTTGGTTGGTTTATGGTTTTGCTATTCTTTTGTTAGCGTTGGTATTTGTACCGGGTGTGGGAGCGGTCATAAATGGTGGCCGTAATTGGATTAGAATTTTGGGCTTTAATTTTCAACCGTCCGAAGTTTTTAAGTTGGCGATGATTTTTTTTGCGGCCCATTTATTATCCGATAGAAAACGTAATCTTGAAGATTGGCAAATGGGTTTGTTGCCAATTTTGACGTTATTAGCCCCGGGTATTCTTTTAGTTTTATTTTCCGATGTGGGGACACTTTCTATTATTCTCATGATTTTGTTGGCGATGTTGTTTGAAGCGAAAGTTCCGAAGCGGTATTTGATGTTCTTGGGATGTTTGGCGATAGCGGCTTTTGGAGTATTGATTTATCTAAAACCATATCGTTTGCAGCGTATTACAATTTTTATGCATCCTGAGCTAGATCCAAAAGGCATAGGTTATCAAGTCAACCAGGCTTTTTTGGCGGTTGGATCCGGCGGTTTTTGGGGGCGGGGAGTGGGGCAGTCGATTCAGAAATATCAGTATTTGCCGGAGGTTAATTCAGATTCTATTTTCGCGGTTATTGCCGAAGAAACCGGATTTTTATTTTCGTCTTTATTAATATTTTTGATTGTTTTGGTTTGTTTGCGCGGTCTTAAAATTGCTCAACAATCTCATAGTGAATTTGGCCGTTTACTCACAGTTGGGGTTGTGGTATGGTTGGGTTGGCAATCGTTTTTAAATATTGGAGCGATGGTGGGGCTTTTGCCACTTACCGGTGTGCCGCTGCCGTTTATTTCGCACGGTGGTACGGCTATGTTGGCCGAATTGGCGGCAGTCGGGTTAGTTTTAAATGTTAGTAAAAAAGAAATTTAAATTTTATGAAATTACTAGTTTGTGGAGGAGCGGGATTTATTGGTTCAAATTTTATTCGTTATTATCTGCGCGAACATCCGGAAGATGAAGTGGTCAATTATGATAAATTGACTTATGCCGGCAATTTAGATAATTTGAGCGGTTTGGAAAATAATTCACATTATCATTTTGTACAAGGTGATATTATTGATTTTGAACATGTCAATGAAGTGATTAAAAAATTCGGCATTACGCATTTGATAAATTTTGCGGCCGAAACTCATGTGGATCGATCTATTCACGGCGGTCTGCGTGATTTTGTTTTGACCAATACTTTGGGTGTGCAGATGTTGCTCGATGCCGTGCGTGTAAATAATCTGCAAAAAATGGTGAATGTTTCGACAGATGAGGTATATGGTGCGCTGCGCTTGGATAGTCCGGATAAATTTTCGGAAAGTACACCAATCAATCCCAACATGCCGTATGCCGCGGCTAAAGCCGGTGGTGATTTGATGTGTCACGCTTATTTTGTTACCCATAAAGTGCCGGTGGTGGTGACCCATTGTTCCAATAATTATGGTGCTTATCAATATCCGGAAAAGTTGATTCCTTTTTTTGTGATGAAATTGATGAAAGGTGAAAAAGTGCCAATGTATGGTGATGGTTTGTATGTTCGCGATTGGATTCACGTGGAAGACCACGCGCGCGCTTTAGATTTGCTTTTGCAAAAAGGCGAACCGGGTGGGGTTTATAATATTGGCGTAGACAATGAGCGCAGTAATATGGAAATTACGCACATGATTTTAAAAATGATGGGCAAGGATGAAAGCAGTATTGAGTATGTGGAGGATAGACCGGGACACGATCGTCGTTATGCGATTGATGCTACAAAAATTTTGTCATTAGGTTGGAAACCAGTTTATGATTGTGAAAAATTTGAACAAGGTCTGAAAGAAACCGTAGATTGGTATTTAAATAATACTGCTTGGGTAGAAAAAATTTGGGCCAAGAAGGATGATATTAATAATCATATAAAATAAAATTATACTTTTGTCCTCTAAAATGATAGCGTGATCATTTGATATCATCCTATTTTTTCAGAGGGCAATCGGGCTCTTTTTTTGTGAGGCGTATTATGGAATCAGACTTTCTAAAGTGTAAACAGTGCGCAAAGCATGAAGTACATACTTTGGAACAGGTTGATGATAAATCGGAGGCCAACGAATGGGTAGTACTGACATGGAAGTGTAAAATCTGTGGTCAGATGCACAATACCAAAAAACGGTGGAATGAATATTTTGGGTATGGTGCACTCCGTTAGTGCCAAGCAAATACAGTTAGGGCGTCTGTTCAAAACGCCCTACCCGAGATTTATTAATTTCTATTTAACCACAATATATATGGAATTAAAATTTCAACAATTTAAATTTAAAACTTTTACTAATACCGGTGTGGGATTAACACCAATTGAGCTTAAAGATTGTATTGATTTTGAAGTGAAGCGCATTTATTATGTCACAGATTTTTCTGTGCCGACCGGTCAACATTGTCACTATAAAGAAAAAGAATTTTTTATCTGTCAGCGTGGTATAATGACCGCAATTATTGATCGTGGCAACGGTAAAGAAGATTTGCCAATGACTGCCGGTGATGCGATGTATGTTGGGGATTACGTTTGGCATGGGTTTAAAGATGCTTCGGCCGATGCGGTTTTATTGGCTTTGTCATCCACAAATTACAGCGCTGATCGTAGTGATTATTTGACAGATTACGATGAATATCAAAAATTAATTGCCGGTTAATTTATGCAAAAAGTTTTAGTACTCGGTGCCAAAGGAATGCTCGGCCAGGAATTGGTACATGAATTTAGCATGCATGGTTTTGAGGTTGTCGGCTGGGATAAAGAAGAAATGGATATTACCGATTTTTCTGCCACCGAAGAAAAAATAAAAAATTTAATGCCGGATATCCTGCTCAATGCGGTGGCTTATAATTTGGTAGATAAAATCGAAGAAGACGCGCAGGTTTTTGAATTGGCAAAAAATATCAACGGTGAAGCGGTGGGGAATTTGGCACGCATTTGTAAAGCGAATAGTATTGCCTTTGTCCACTATTCTTCAGACTACGTTTTTAAGGGTGATAATCGTGATGGTTATAAAGAGGAAGATAAAATAGATCCCGTAAATAAATATGGTGAGACTAAGGCGATTGGCGAGAATCAAGTTTTAAATGTCGGCGGAAAATTTTATTTAATTCGTTTGTCAAAATTATTTGGTAAACCGGCGGCTAGTGTTGGCGCGAAAAAAAGTTTTGTCGATACTATGATTTGGCTTGCGACCGAAGGCGGCAAGACCCATTTAGATTTAGTGGATGAAGAGATTGGTTGCATTACGTATGCGCCGGATTTAGCTAAATTAACATTTGAAATTATTGAACAGCAAAAACCATTTGGAATTTATCACGGCAGTAATAGTGGTGTTTGTAGCTGGTACGAATGGGCAAAAGAAGTTTTTAAACTAAAAAATATTACTATTGATATCGCGCCAGTCTCGGGCGATAAATTTTCGCGTCCGGCTAAGCGTCCGATGTATTCAGAGTTGCTAAAT
>CAIOJG010000029.1 GCA_903858555.1 Candidatus Magasanikiibacteriota bacterium | reverse complement strand
TTTTGGTATCAGCGCGGGGGAGCCGAGCGGGTGGCTTTGTTGACCAAAGAATTGTTGGAAAAAGCCGGTCACGAAGTGGAGATTTTTGGAATGAATCATCCACAAAATTTATTTACCAATAAATATTTTACGGATTTTGTGGACTACGACCATTTAAATATTTTTCAAAAAATAAAATTTGGTAGTCGGGCGATTTATAATTTACAAGCCAAGAAGAATTTTGCGGCCTTGCTAAAAGATTTTAAACCGGACGTAGTACATTTTCATAATATTTACCATCAGCTTTCTTGCAGTGTGATAGAGGCAGCCAAAGAAGCGGGTGTAAAAATGGTGATGACGCTGCATGATTATAAATTTATCAGTCCCAATTATAATTTATTTCATCATGGCAAAATTGATGAGAGCTGTGTGGGCGGAAAATATTATCGTTGCATTTTAAATAATTGCATGGAAAATTTTGAGGAGAGCACCCTCTCTGCTGTTGAATCGTATTTTGTTGACCGTAAAGGTTATAAAGCGATGATTGGGCAGTATGTTTCGCCAAGTGAATTTTTGAAAAATAAATTCGTGGTGGCTGGATTTGATAAAGATAAGATTACAAAAATTTCCAATCCAATACCGGAAGATGATTTGGCGGATAATAAAATGAGCGGTGATTATATCGCTTACGTTGGGCGCTTATCTTCCGAAAAAGGTTTAAATATTTTATTGCAAGCCGCGCAAAAATTACCGGAGATAAAATTTAAAATTGTGGGTGAGGGAAATGATTATGTCAATTTGGAAGAATTTGTAGTAAAACATGATCTAAATAATGTCGACTTTGTCGGACATAAAAATCGCGCTGATTTGATCAATATTATTGATGAAGCACGTTTGCTGGTGTCGCCGTCGGTGTGGTATGAAAATGCGCCGATGTCTGTGATGGAATCAATGGCCCGATGTAAAGTGGTAATCGGTTCGGATATTGGTGGATTGTCGGAATTATTACCGATAGAATTATTAGTCAAACCCGGTGATGTTGAAGATTTGCTAGCCAAGATTAAGGAATGGTTTTATGCTGATAAAAAGCGGCTGCAACTTGCCGGTGAGTATTTACAGTCTCAAATTAAAACCGATAACAGTCCAAAATTATACCTTGAAAGATTGTTGGAAATTTATCAAAAATGAAAAGAATAACTTTCTACCGATTAACCGTGGCCACGTTTTTGGGATTGTTCATCTCGGTTTTTTGTTATTTTAATTATTCCGCCTATAGCGCGCCTTTTTTGGCGGATTATATTTTAGGTACCTTACCAACCGACGGTGAATCCATCGCGAAGTTGGCCAAATATGATGTTTTGATTGTCAGTGCCGAACAAGGAGTAATCCGAAAAAATGTTTTATTGCAAATAAAACAGATTAACCCAAAAATTATTTTGTTGGCCTATGTGCCGTCGGAAAGCACCAATGATTCTTGGAGGCAATATCCGGCCAATACTTTGTATGGAAATTTTCAGACGAATGATAATTGGTGGTTGCGTGACAGTGCCGGTAAGGCGATTTCAGATTGGCCAGGGTTGCATAATACGGATATGAGTCAGGGTTGGTGTGATAATTTGATTGGTTTTACTCAGGATAATATTTTGAGCCAAGGAATTTGGGATGGAGTTTTTTGGGATATGGTCTATGACACCATTGCCGATAAAAATCACGGTGATATCGATTTAAATCACGATGGCATCAAAGATGATCGCGCCACTTTGAATGCGCAGTGGTTGGTACGAATGAATTATCTTTTGAGTCAAAGTCAAAAAAAACTTGGGGTTAAATATATTATGATTAACGGAAATTCGATTCCGTCGTTGCAAGGTTTTGTGAATGGGCGCATGTATGAAAATTATCCAACGCCGTGGGAAGCGGGCGGCAGCTGGAGTGGTATTATGACCGGGCTAAAAAGAAATGAAACGCTCAACGCGGTGCCTAAGCTTTACGTGTTTAATGCCAATACTAATAATTCCGGTAATCAAAAAGATTATCGCCGTATGCGTTTTGGATTTGCCAGTAGTTTGATTTTAGATGATGTATATTTTAGTTTTGATTTTGGCGATAAAGATCACAACCAGATTTGGTGGTACGACGAATATGACACCAAACTTGGTGATCCATCTGGCGAGGCAGTATCGGTCAGTGGGCAAACAAATTTTAATAATAACGAGGTGTGGCGTCGTGAATATCAAAATGGGGTAGCGCTGGTAAATCCAAGTCAGACGGATCAGACCGTTGATCTGGGCGGTGATTATGAAAAAATTATTGGCAAACAAGACCCAACCGTGAATGACGGATCAATCGTAGATCAGGTAGTGATAAAAGCGCGCGATGGTATTGTGATGCGTAAAACAACGCAGAATATTTTTGGCACTCCCTTTAAAAATGGTAGTCTGGTACGTTTCTTTGATATGAATGGTAATCGTACGCGTAACGGCTTTTTTTCGTTTGTGGACGGGGTGGCCGGTGGTTCACGGGTATTTGTGGGTGATTTAGATGGTCGTGGTCAGCGTGAAAAAATCGTGGCCGGCAATGGTCGTTTTGAAGTTTTTAATTCAGCCGGTTTGCATTGGTTTGAGGGTTTTCCGTTTAGTGGGCAATATACAAATGAATTGCGTTTCGCAGTAGGCGCGGCTGATAACGGTGAGGCTAGGACATTTGTGGCTCCGGCGGTTGGTAGTAGTGGTGTTTTGTATAATTATTTTGGTGAACTAACCAAAGAAAATATCACGCCGTTTGGGTTAAAATATAAATCCGGTTTTTATGTGGCTTTTGGAAAATTTGACAACTCTGGTAAGTCGCAAGCCGTGATTGGTTCGGGTGGTGGGCGAGTGGGAGAAGTTTTGATATCCAATCAAGAAGTTGACAAGGTAGTGTTTCGTTTTTATCCGTTTGATAAAAAATACACCGGGCGAGTAAAAGTCGCTGCCGGTGATTTAAATGGTGATGGAAAAGATGAAATTATCGCGATGGGAAAAATTGGTGCGAAAAATGTTGTTCGTGTTTTTGATAGTCGTGGTAATAAATTGTCTGAATTTTCAGTTGGTAGCCCGTTAGGCAATGGTGATTTAAATATCGGAACGACTGTTTTAAATGGTGAAAATCACGCTGAGATTGTAGTTGATGGAAATTAATTTATTTTCCAGTGACTAAACAAACAACAGCGCCGTTTATTTTAGTTCCTTTTTTCAAAGCCTCGATAAGTCCGGCGACAGCCAAAGCACTGTTGGCGGAAAGTGTTATTTTAGAAGTTTTAGTTACCAATTTTATCGCGCTTTTAATTTGTTCGTTATTTATTATGTAGCCAGCGCCATGGCTATTTTTTATTACTTTCAAGATTGCGTCTTTGCGATGAGCGACTTTGTCTACAATAGCGGTCGCTAAAGACGGTGCGGTTTCAAATCCAGCCACCATCGGATGACAGGCAGTGGTTTGGACAATATGAATTTGTAGTTTTAATTTTAGTTTTTTAAAACCTTCATATAAACCTTCGGCGGTAGTGCCGCTGGAAGTCGGGATAAAAATCGCGGTTAGATTTTTTATTTTGCTAAGTTCTTTGGCCAAAGATTCATATCCCAAAAGAGCAATATCATCGGTAGATTGGCGTAAATTTTTGGCTTCGTTATTTTTTTCCAGTTGAAAAGCGGTTTGTTTTGGGTTGGCACATTTTTGTAGAACGATATTTTTATCAGTGATTTTTTTCAAAATAGATAATTTTTTTTCATCAATATGTTCGCCCACAAAAATTTGTAGGACCAGTTTATTTTTATTTTTTTGATTATATTTTTTTATATACAATCCAGCCGCCAAAGCCGCGTTGCCAGAAGAGGAGATCGCAAAAATCCGCCAACCTTTTTTAGTGTAGTGTTCAATCATCAAAGGAATAGAGCGACCCTTGTGGGAGCCGAAAGGATGCAGGTCTTCGCGCTTAAAATACACAGGTGTTTTTAAACCTAGCGCTTTAGCCAAATTTGGTTGTCTGGTTTGAGGAGTAGTCATAGGGTATTGCCAAAAGCCTTTTTTTCTGATATACTAGGCTTCGCTTAAATTAATCCTTTATTTTATGATATTAATTTGTCCAGAATGTAAGAATAGTGTTGATTTAACCGCTTATACCGACCTTGACGTAGGCCATGTAATGGAATGCGAAATGTGTGGTATTAGCTTGGAAGTCAACTCTATTGATGACGACAAAGTCAAAGTGGAAATCGTTGACGAAGGTAAATAATTTATTTACCAAACAAAATTTTTCTAAATTCGCCGAGCTTTTGCTCGGCTTTTAGTTTTATAAGATAATACGAAAGCCAATGCTGTCTGAATTCAGAAGTGAAATAATCCACAAATTCATCAAAGGTGATTTCGGTTATTTCAATTTTTTCGCCACTATCGAGCGATTGCTGTGAAACTATTTTACAATCGCGGGCGATATAATAAAACATTTCCCAGTCTATTTTTGTTAATGGTTGATAACGGTGAATTAGTTCCCAGTTCGTGCTGGCTAATCCAGACTCTTCTTTTAGTTCTCTTTTGGCGGCGTATAATGGTGTTTCGTTTTTATTAACTCTGCCGCCAAATAATGTCAGGCCGCGTTTTATATTGGGCTGAGATTCAATCCCCATTAATATTTTGTTTCCTTTGATGGCGATAATTTGTACGGTATCATCGCGGTCAATCATTTCAAAAGTTGAGGTGGAACCGTCATACATTTTTTGAGGCCATTGATAGACATCAAAAATTTCTCCGGTAAAAATTTTTTTGGCTTGCTTGGGAAGTTTCATAAAAATTATTTTAATACTTCATCAATCATCCCTCTAAAACTGTGGCTGCCCATAAAGACGATAGCGTCACCAGTTTTGGCATTTTCTTTTAGGTAGTTTATCAGATTTTCGTCTTCTTCAAAATAGCGGGCGTGGTTGTGGGTTTTAGCAATGATTTTGGTCAAAGTTTCGCCATCAACACTGCCGGGAGTTTTGACTGTAGTCAAACGAGGGATTAATATTTCGTCGGCACCACTAAAATGATTGTCATATTCTGGAAAAGATTCGCTTTGGCGATTACCGGTGTTTGGTTCAAAGATGGAAAAAATTTTTCCGGGATAAATATTTTTTAAATTGGTCAAAATTGCTTGCGCCTTGGCGGGTGAGTGGGCAATATCATCATAGACATCCGCGCCGCCAGCCAGTGTGCCGCGTTTTTCCAAACGACGTTTGATGCCTTTAAAGTTTTTTATAGATTCAATGATGCGTTTTGGTTCGATGCCTAGCTCTTTGGCCATAATAAATACGCCGCAAATATTTTTAGCGGTAAAATCTCCAAGCATGGGTGAAGCCATATTGAAAGCCTCGCCAAAGTTTTCAATAGTAAATTCTATGCCTTTGGTGGATTGTTCCAGATCAACGTATATATAGTTGCCGTTTAGTTTTCCATAGGTAAGCACTGGAGCTTTGGCGGATGGTAAAACTTTGCGAATATTTTCTTCATCAATGTTGGCGACAATTAATCCGTTTTCTGGTATTAGCTCTACCAGTTTTTTGAATGCTTCTAAATATGATTCTTCAGTCGGATAAACATCGGCGTGGTCCCATTTAATGCCGGTAAGCAAGAGGTGGGTAGGTTTATAAGAAAAAAATTTGGCACGCAAATCATCGCGGCTGGTTTTGTATTCGTCACCCTCAATCACGCTGTAGTCACCACCCAAATCATCTGCGCTGAGGTCAAGTGAAGCAGAGATACCACCAAACATGTAGGCTGGGTCGAGATTGGCTTCTTTGAGTACATAGGCCAACATGGCGGTGGTTGTAGTCTTGCCGTAAGTGCCGGCGCAAACAATCGAATTTTCTCTGATTAAATTTTGAGAAATTAATTCTGGATAAGAAACATGAGGAATATTATTTTCCAAAACAAATTTTAATTCAGGATTTTCACTGCCGGCAACATTGCCGATTACCACCAGATCCGGCGTGCCCATTTTTTCTGGGTGCCAACCTGGATAGTAAGCGACTTTGTGGTCAGTGAGGTGAGTAGAAACCGGCGGATAAAAACCAACATCACTGCCAGTGACTTTCCAACCTTTTTTCTGCCAGAGGATGGCGAGCGAGCTCATGCCCACACCACAGATGCCGATAAAGTGAATGTGTTTCATAGTTGTGTTTTTAGTTTTTCCAGATCTGTCTGCCAAGTTTTGCCATCAAACCATTCAATACCTGCAAATTGTAATTTGTAAGTATCGGTCGGGCGTGAAGCTGAGCCAAGGTAAACATATTTTTTACCGTTTTCTTTTGCCAAAACAATGGCTTTGAGCATCATTCCCAGTCCGATATTTTTTATCTCGGAATTTAATTCGTAAAATGGATAGCAATAGTGGAGTAAGTCGTTGGTTTCCAAAGCAATACAATATCCTAGTGTAACATCATTATTTTTATAAATCAAAAGTCGGTTAAAATTACTTTTTTCTTTATCGGTAATCAACTCCTTTATCTTTTGGGCGCTAAAAGTTTTTTCACCAAATTTTGTTTCATAAAAATCTTTGCCAAGTTTGTGAATGGTCCATGCATAATCGGCGTAGGGAATAGGGGAAACAAATAAATTTAAACCCTCGGTATGTTTGAGTACCCGGCGATTTTCACTGTTTAATTCAAATTTAGATAAGTCGATGCGCAAACTGCGTGTTTGGTACATTTCGCCCTTGCCCTTCCTAGTAAACAAAAATCCCTCATTGTATAGAGAGTTGATATTTTCATCGGAAAAATCAGTGGTAAATTTTGTGTTCCAAGATAAGTACATAATTAGTATAAAGCAATCCAGATACCGGCCACAACCGCCAAAGCGTGAATAATCCAGAATCTCATCACGATCTTTTCTTCACTCCAGCCTAAAAATTCAAAGTGGTGATGCAGTGGTGCCATTTTGAAAAGACGACGGCCAAATAATCGGCGACTGAGTACCTGTAAAATTACCGCAATAGTTTCCACATAAAAAATAAAACCAAAAATTGGGATATATAAAATTTTATCTATCGAAATCATGTTTATTGCAAGCAAGGCGCCAAGCCCGAGGGATCCGACATCACCCATCTGAAAACGAGCCGGTTTTACATTGAAATAGGTATAGGCCAAGAGCGCACCCGCAACAGTCGCGTTTAGTGGAGTAAAAGCGGTGCGGCCTTCAATCCAACTTAAAACTGTCAAACCGGTAAAAGTGATGAGTAGTGATCCGCCCGCTAATCCATCGAGACCATCAGCAATGTTTACAGCATTAGCGGTAAACATCACAAATAAAATAATTAGCGGAATAATCAGCCAACCGATATCTACCACACCACCTAGCGGAATATTTAATACATGCCAGTGAGGAGAAAGTTTGGTGTAGACCCACCAAGCTGCGACAGCACCAGCGACAAATTGTAATAATAATTTTTCGTGTACTTGAATTCCGCGACCAGGATGAGAACCAAACATGTGAGTCGCGCGTTTAAACCAAGCCCATGGCAAAGTTATTACGTACCAAACTCGCATATACCAATGGCGATGAATGCGAATAAGTTTTAAAGTTTGGTCAAGTGTGCGTAAACGACGAGTTTGTCCGAAAATATTTAATAAATCATCGGCCGCGCCAAGTAAGGCGGCGATACTCATGACACCGATTGGTACGAAAGTATATTTGCGGTTCCAGTTGTATAACATCGTAATTACAGTGACCACAACGATTACGAGCAAGCCACCCATTACCGGAGTGCCAATTTTGATTTGTCGGTCGCCATAAAGAGTAAAATCAAAATCACTACGACGAGTAATTTTATATTTGTATAAAAATTTTATAAAAATTGGCGCCAACAAAAAAGACGCAGTGGCAGCGGCGAGAAAAAATAGCAAAGAATTTTTTAATAATAGTATTTCCATAGCATTATTTTAGCCCAAAATTAGATAAAAATCAAGCTAAAGGTGATAAGCGCTCAAAATGAGAAAAATGGTAAAACCCCATGGATATTGACATACCTGTGCATAAGCTCTTGACCGATTTGGATAAAACCCTTATAATTGTTATATAAATTTAATTATTAACTAATTTTAACCTTATATGGCTAAAATGACAAAGTCAGCGATTATCGCTTCCCTTGCCGAATCCACTGGTTTGAGCAAGAAACAAGTAGACGCATTTTTGGACGAAATGACAACTTTGGCTTACAAAGAAGTCAAAAAGAGTGGTGAATTCGTAGTTCCAGGTTTGGGCAAATTGGTAAAAATCAAAAGAGCTGCTCGTCAGGGCCGCAACCCAGCTACTGGTGCAACTATCCAGATCCCAGCTAAGACCGTGGTAAAATTCCGCGTTGCCAAAGCTGCTAAAGAAGCTGTATTGTAATCTAAAACTAAAAGACCTCCGATTTATCGGAGGTCTTTTTTTGTTCGTTTTTTATTGTTCCCATTCTTTAGTTTGACGCACCAAGAGTTTTTGAGCATCAAGCGGCTCGGCCATTACTTCTTTGGTGACTCGTTCCATAAACATACTTTGTGATCCTTTGATCAAGATGGTATCGCCCTGTTTTATTTTTTCTTGTAAA
>CAIOJG010000028.1 GCA_903858555.1 Candidatus Magasanikiibacteriota bacterium | reverse complement strand
TGAACATTTATTTAATGTTAGCGGTATTCTCAAATATATTTTCGTTAGATATGTTATGTAATTAAATCCATGGAGTAAATCTGTTTAATTGTTTTAACTTTTTTATGTGCGCAATATTTTTTGGACGGTCGGGCGACCACCCAAAAAAATATTGACGGTACAAGTAAAAATAGTTTGGAAACATAATTAAATTTAATTTACTTTTTTGGGATTTTATCTAAATAGCAAGTTGGCTAAGGTAAAATAACCTTTGTATTATTTTGACTAATATTTGCAATCGACCTTTTGGTTTTGCAAATATGTTTTAATGATATACCCACAGGGGTGGGAAACCTGGACGTCCAGCTTTTGATAAAAAAATAGTTTGCTCTTATTTGAGCGGTTTTAAGGCTATTTTTTACGTCAAAATTCGACCTATTTTAAGGATAGCAAAGTCGGGTTTATTAAAGTTTACCTGTAGATTTACATAAATTGGTAAACGGCTCTAAGGTTAGCGAAAAAGTTATCCACTTTTGTATAAATTGACTGTAAAAAATATTATATTATTACGATGAAATTGCACATTTAGACAGATTTTGATATCATTACTTTACATAAATACTTATATATGAAAGAACAGTTGTTAAATCCACAAAAAATTTCAGAACAACACGATCAAACAGGCAGAGAAGCTGTCCTGTCTGAGGCAGAACGAATTGAAACAGCCGCGAGGACTTTGAACGAAAGAATCGCTGAAATTGAAGGTCGAAAAATGCAACTTCCAGAAGAAATAAAACAAGCGGAGCAACAAGCACAAACACACGCAACCGCTTTATCGGACAGACTGCAAACTTTAGTAGTGAGATTGAAAATAAAAATTGGCGTAGAAGATAGTGTGGGATTAGACTTATCAAAGAAAAAAGAATCTGCCGAATCAGCACGTGAAGCGTTATTAAAGGAACTAGAAGAAATTGAAAAAGAAATAAATGTTCTACGCGCGCAATTAAAAGAATTACCTCAAACACAAGCGCTCTTGGATGCCTATCATGAAAAAATGCGCGAGCTTCCTTTGCCAAATAAAGAAAAACGAGAGTTATTGACTCCAGAATTTTTGGCTTCTTTATCTACCGATGAATATATTCAATTGTGGCGCAGATTAAATCCACATTATCTCTCACATGTCACTCGTCAGGGATTTAGAGATCACACAGGTATGCTTTATCATACTGGTGGAATGAACGAATTCGCCGATGGCTTTACAAGCGTAATGAAAGACGGAAAGGAAGTACGAACCCCTTTGGCGATTGAAGGCTTACGCGCTAGAGACAAAGACTCCGTTCGCAAATATCTAGAGGCACAAGGAATTTTTGAAGCTGAAGATGCCGAGAAAGCCGTGAGAAAATTATTAGATCTTACTGACTTTACAATGGCGAGCGCGCCTAAATACCCCGATAAATCAGCGGTTCATTTTGCAGCACAAGAAGTTGCTGACTCACACTATGGTGCAGAAACAGACAACGAAGTATTCTTTTTATATCCATCAGATGTTGTAGCCTCGCAACATGCGTATACTTTTAATGGTTGGCAACATGATTTTACCAAGCCTCAAAGTGAAAAAAAATGGAATGATGTATTTGTTTGGCCAAATACAGCCGAGGAAGGTGGAATACCGGTTGATGCTGGTTTTGTATTTTTGCCAAAAAGTACATTGGTAGATCCTGAGAATGGTTCAAAGTATGCCTCTGAATTAATAAGCATAGATAACCAAGAAAAACTTGTTATAGTTAGAAATAAAGAATTGGCAAAAAACTTTACTGACTGGCTGTCTAATTTAAATGAAAAATCTCCGATTGTAATAGTTTTAAAAAAATGCGCTGAAAAAGGTTTAACTCATGAAGAGTATGATGCTAATAAAAAACAATTCGATGAATTACTCCAAAAAAATCTAAATGAAATTGGCTTTATTCCTGAAACAATGTCAGAGCTAATGTTTGTATTGACCAGCAAACTATGGAACACCCCTGATCAAAATTGTCAGTTAAGTAAAAACGTTACCCATGAACTTCTTCAATCTTATTCAGGTGAGGGTGTAAAATGCGAAAACGGAATACCGGCTAAAGAATATTGGGAAAAATATTTTGAGAAACACCCTGAATTAAAACCAAAACACATTGTCTATTATGATGGTGATCCGACCACAGCTGTCGCCGATTTTCAACGTATCAACAAAATCGGTGGAGCGGACACCTCAAAAGATGACGGCGTTCTTTTGGGCTTTGACGATCAACATGTTACAAACATACAAACAGACGCTCGATCGAATGTTGGTTACGATGAATTAAAAGCGACCGCAACCCAACTTATTTCTGAACATTATCAAAAGACTGCTTAAATTATTCTTGGTTTAGAATAATAGTCCTGACATCATCCACCACACAGAGCAAAACAGAAATTAAAATTTCTGTTTTTTGTTTGATTTAAAATAGAAACAAAGTACCAAACTAAGGATTGCACCGCTGAAACACCAGACCGATGTAAAGTTGTTTACATATAAATAGGCAGAAATCGCCGCAAAAATTCCCAGCAACGCGCCAAAAAGTTGCACAATTTTTTGTCTGGAAAGTAAACACACACCAACCGTAGCAGATAAATATAATGTGGCAGTTACCAAGCGTATTGGCCAAGGTATGGTGTAGAAGATGCAGTGATTAATAATCTGACCAGCAACTGGATTTTGGATGAATAGAACGTATTGATATATACCAACAAATAATCCAATTATCCAAAGCAGCACAATCATTTCTTTGATTCTTTTATCTTTTTCTAAAAGAAACGCCATGATTGGGGTATAAAATGGCCACCAAAAAAGAGCAAAAAATAGAAAACCGTAAGTGTATGTCAGGGCGTGATTGCCACCGTGGCTTAAATTTACCCAAAGCAAGCCTTCGATAAATTGTTGTATTGCAAAAATAAAAGGCATCGCGGCAAGTGGTAGTTCACGGCGATTTTTTACGGAGCTAGTTGTGATGATGCCGGCAGCAGTCAAGGCAGCACTAGCGGTAAAACTGGCAGTAGCAGAAAAGCACATAAGAATAGTTTAGTTAATCAATTAAGTATACTATAATATAAGTATCTTGACTACCTGCAACTCAGTTGCTTTTACTCATAGGGTATGTATTGACAAATCCCGGAATTGGCGGTAAGATGTAACTATGCAACTCAGTTGCGTAATAAATAATTAGAATATGTTTAAAAATAAGAAAGTAAAATTTTTAGCAGCAGTCATTGTAATAGTTATAGCCATCGCGTTTTTTTTGTATTTTAATTTTGCTAAAAAAAATAACGGCGTCTCTACTGAAAATACTAAATTAAAAGTAGTGACTTCTTTTTACCCCCTTTATTTTTTTGCTTCTCAAATAGCTCAGGATAAAGCCGATGTTTACAATATTACCCCAGCTGGTTCGGAACCTCACGATTATGAGCCGTCCACGCAGGATGTGGCTCGTATTGAAGATAGTCAACTTTTAATTTTGAATGGTGGTAAATTGGAAGCGTGGGGGGATAATATAAAAAATACGTTACAAGGCACAAATACAACGGTGATTACGGTTGGAGAGAATTTGACCGCTAGAACTGTCGTGGAAGATGGTCAGGTAATAACTGATCCGCATGTATGGTTGTCTCTTAACTTGGCTAAAAAGGAAATCGGTTTGATTACCGACGGGTTGATAAAACAGGATCCGCAGGATGCGCCATATTACCAAGCCAATGCTAAAATTTTAGTGGACAAATTGGACAATTTAAATAGTGAGTATATAATTGGTTTAAAGAATTGTGCCAAAAAAGATATTGTGACTTCGCATGCTGCTTTCGGTTATTTGGCGGCTGATTATGGTTTAAATCAAGTCGCAATCGCCGGTTTGTCTCCGGACGCCGAGCCGACACCAAAGCAATTGGCCGAGGTAACAAATTTTGTAAAAACTAATTCTATTAAATATATATTTTTTGAAAGTTTGGTCAGTCCGAAATTGTCGGAAACTATTGCTAGCGAAGTTGGGGCGAAAACTTTGGTTTTAAATCCAATAGAAGGTTTGTCGGATGAAGATATTCACAATGGTAAAAATTATTTTACGGAAATGGAAAATAATTTAATTAATTTAAAAATTGCACTCCAATGTCAGTAAATCATCTAAAAAATATTATTGAGATTAAAAACGTCTCCTTTTCGTATGGAGAAGTTTTGGTGTTAAAAGATATTTCGCTGTCCATTCATCAAGGGGATTACTTGGGTATTATTGGGCCAAACGGTAGTGGCAAATCTACCATGTTGAAATTAATGTTGGGGCTACTAAAACCAACTTCCGGAGAAATAAAACTTTTTGGACAGAATATTGCTGATTTTCGTGATTGGAATAAACTTGGTTATGTACCGCAAAAAGCCATAAATTTTGATTCGCTTTTCCCGGTAACTGTATATGAGGTGGTAGAAATGGGAAGATATAATAAGAAAAGAATCTGGAGAGGTCTTAAAAAAAGCGACCACGAAATTATCGAAAAATCTTTGCGTCAAGTAGAAATGTGGGATCTTAAAGATCGTTTAATTGGTGATCTGAGTAGTGGACAGCAGCAGCGGGTGTTTATCGCGCGTGCTTTGAGTAGTGAACCAGAGGTGATATTTTTAGACGAACCAACCGTCGGAGTAGATATGAAAGCGCAAGAAAATTTTTACGCGTTACTAAAAAAACTTAATCAAGAATTAGGTTTAACTTTAATATTGATTTCGCATGATTTAGAAGTTGTTTCTAATGAGGCAACGGAAGTGGCTTGTGTAAATCAAAATTTGGTTTATCATTCTGACCCAAAAGATTGTATGAAAGTAAATTATTTGCAGCAACTTTATGGAGCGGATGCTAATTTTGTAATTCACCACCATCAATAATATGCTCAATATTTTCCATTATAGTTTTATCGTCAGAGGGTTGGAAGCGGGCATATTGATTGGGGCGATTGCGCCAATGATTGGGATTTTTTTGGTGTTGCGTCGCTATTCACTCATTGCGGATACACTGTCACACGTTTCTTTGGCTGGGGTGGCGATTGGTTTGCTTTTGAAAATAAATCCTTTACTGACCGCGCTGGGAGCCTCGGCGGTGTCGTCGCTGGCTATTGAGCGTTTGCGCAGTAGTAAAAAGATTTATGGTGAGACGGCCTTGTCTATATTTTTATCCGGTAGTTTAGCTTTGGCGATTGTGCTGATTGGTTTGGCACACGGGTTTAATGTGGATTTATTTAGTTATCTGTTTGGTAGTATTGTGACGGTCAAACAAGCGGATGTTTATTTGATATTTGGTCTTAGTATTTTGATTTTTATTTTGATGTCGGTTTTTTCCAAAGAATTGGTCTATATTTCTTTTGATGAAGATGCGGCCAAAGTGAGTGGTATTCCAGTCGCGCTTTTTAACAATTTATTTATATTGTTAGCGGCAGCCACTATTGCTTTGTCGATACCGATTATTGGCATCTTGTTAGTGTCAGCGTTGTTGGTTTTGCCGGTCGTGGCCGCCTTGCAGCTCAAAAAAAGTTTTAAGTTGACTTTGCTCTGGGCCGAAGTTATTTCTTTATTTTCTATTGTGACCGGGATTATTTCTTCATTTTATCTCAACGTGGCTTCCGGCGGTATGATTGTTTTAATAATGCTTTTTATTCTCGGAGTGATATTTATTTGTAAGCGAGAAAAAGTTTATAAAATTTAATATGAGAAATACTCCAATTCGCAATGCCCTGCTAAATGTTTTGGCACAAAATAAAAAACCACTAACGCCACAAGAAATTTTATCCGGTTTAGAAAAGAAAGGTTTTAAAGCCAACAAGACTACGGTTTATCGCCAGATAGAATCATTGTTGGAATATAAAATTTTAAATGAGGTAAACTTGGCGGACCGTTCCAAAAGATATGAGCTTTCGGATGAACACGGGCATCATCACCATTTGGTTTGTTTGGAATGTGGCAGTATTGAAGATGTAGAACTGCCGGAGGATATGAAAAAACAGGAGCAGTTGGTTTGGAAGAAAACCAAGTTTAAGGTTTTGCAACATTCTCTGGAGTTTTTTGGGGTCTGTAAGAAGTGTGGATAAACTAAACTTAGCAGACAATTTTTATCTTGACAATTATTTTGAAGATAAGTCTAAAAATGATATAATATTTTTACAAGGAGGGCTATGTTTGTAGCCTTCCTTTTTTATTTTTGTTTATTTATTAATTTATTTTTTGTATGATGCCAATAAAAGCGGAATACATTTGGATTGACGGTTATAAACCAACCGCCGGTCTCAGGTCTAAAACAAAAATTTTAGATCATATTGTACGTTCGGCCGAAGATTTACCAGAGTGGTCTTTTGATGGGTCTAGTACCAGACAAGCAGAAGGTAATTTTAGTGACTGTTTGTTAAAACCGGTTTGTGTGATTCCCGATCCAATTCGCGGAGAGCCAAATGTGTTGGTGCTGTGTGAAGTTTTAAATGCGGACGGTACGGTGCACGCCAGTAACGCTCGTGCGCGTTTACGTAGTATCGCGGATCAATATAGTAATCAAGAAGCTTGGTTTGGGATTGAGCAAGAATATAATTTATACAAAGATGGTCGTCCATTAGGTTTTCCCGAAGGCGGATTTCCAGCGCCACAGGGTGAATATTATTGCGGAGTTGGTGCCAACAACATGTTTGGACGGGAGTTGGTAGAACAACATTTGTCCGCTTGTTTGTCTGCTGGTTTAAAAATAGACGGCATCAATGCGGAGGTAATGCCAGGTCAGTGGGAATTTCAAGTTGGGCCGGTCGGTCCTTTGGCAGTTTCCGATCAGCTTTGGTTGGCGCGTTGGATAATGTGTCGTTTGGGAGAAAATTTTGGGATTGAAGTAAGATTTAAACCAAAACCACAAATGGGAGATTGGAATGGTGCCGGTGCACATACCAATTTTAGCACCAAAGCGATGCGTGAAGTTGGTGGTATAAAAATAATTGAAGAAGCTTGTCAGAAATTACAGGTCAAACACGCCGAACACATGAAAGTCTACGGTGCGGGCAATGAACTGCGTCTGACGGGCCTTCATGAGACTTGTAGTATCAATGAATTTAGATATGGAGTTTCTGACCGTGGCGCGTCTATTCGTATTCCAGTCTATAGCGCAAAAAACGGACGCGGCTATTTAGAAGATCGTCGTCCGGCTGCAAACATGGATCCATATAAAGTTTGTGCCAAATTGATGGAAACTATTTGTGGAGAATAGGTAATTATCAAAAAATAAAAAACACCAGTAGCAATCACCTTTTCGCTCTCCTCGGTCGCGAGACCTCAGGGTATCGCCTGCGGGCTCAAAATCCGCTCAAAGGTAATTACTACTGGTGTTTTTTATTTTTTTCTTAATTAGCTAATATCTACCATATTTCTAAAACCGAATAAGTTCAAAGTCCAATCTACAATTATTTTGAATTTTCTCAATTTACCTGGCATAAATACAATATAGACAGTGCGACGAATCCACCAGGCGAAAAATCCACTTAGCACCCAGCCATTTGGGAAAACGATGATGCCGTAGTTATCTCCAATTGGCATCAGCGTGCCTTTGGATTTAAAATAAAATGGTGCGATAGTTTTTTTGAGAATAGCACAGATGGTGTGTTTGCCAGCGTATATGCCTTGGCTTTCGGCAGCTTCGCCAATTTGCGGATAGATGATTGTGTCGTTTTGATTGCTGCCACAAACAATATCACCGATGGCGTATAAATTTTGGTATGATTTATGTTGTAAAAAATTATCGACCGGTAAGCGGTCTCTTTCGCAAAAAGAAGCGTCCATCATATGACCGGCAATATTTTCTACACCCGCACACCAAATTGTAAAATCACTTGGTATGATCTTACCATTTATAGTTATTTCTTTTTCTTGAACTTCGCTTACTTTAGAATTAAATAAAATTTTAACCCCCATTTTTTCTAGTTGGCTAATTATTTTATTTTGAGCTTTGGCAGGTAGTTGAGGAACGACTTTATCGCTTGCTTGGATAACATTAACAACAATTTTTGTATTTGGGTAAAGCTTTTTTAAGTCGTGATTTGCAAAATATGAAAATTGTCCAGCGACTTCTATTCCTGTATAACCACCCCCAACAACATTGATAGTTATTTCTTTATCGCACGATTCTAGCTTGCTTATAATAGAGCGGTGGAGGTGAATCGCGTCTTGTAGAGTTCTTACGCAATATGAAAAAGTTTTGGCACCTTTGGTATTAAAATAATTTACACCACTGCCAATTGCCACAACACAATAATCATAACTAATTTTTCCAACCGTGGTTTGGACGATATTTTTTTCTGGAAAAATTTTCTCGATAGTGGCTTTTATATATTGGTGGGGAGTACTGTAAGTTAATTCTTTTAGGGGCACAGCCGCATGGCTTGGTTCGATAGAACCGGAAGCGACTTCGTGTAGTAATGGTACAAAAGTAAAATAATTATTTTGATCTATCAAGGTGATAGTTTTTTTTAAATTATTTTTTTTGAGTTCTTTTGATAAACTTTTAAAAGCGGCATAACCGGCAATGCCGGCACCCAAAATTACGATATCTGTTTTAATATCATTGGTCATAAATTATTTTAGCCTTCTCCAAATTTTCTAATAAACAAAACTTTTAAGGTCTGGGTCAATATGAAGTAACAGATAATCATGAGTGACAATATTACCCAATAACCCATCGGTAAAGCAGTGAAACCGAGGTAGGGTGCCAATAGGGAATATGGTAAATAAATACCGATAGCGGCGATTGCTAAAGTGGTCAACAGCAAAGTTTTTGATGGCCAACTTTGTAAGAAAGGAATTTTGTTGGTACGGATAATGTAAATAATCAAAGTTTGAGAAACTAACGATTCTACAAACCAACCGGTCTGAAATAAGGCAGGGTTGTGGAGAGCTCCAAAAATATAGATCATTACAAAGAAAGTAGCGAAATCAAATAACGAACTTACTGGTCCAATAAAAATTATAAATTTCCTAATATAATCTATGTTCCATTGGCGAGGTTTTAAAAGATATTCTTCGTCTACTTTATCAGTCGGTATTGAAGTTTGAGAGATATCATAGAGCATGTTGTTGGCTAAAATTTGGATTGGTAGCATTGGTAAAAATGGCAGGAAAATACTGGCACCAACCACACTAAACATATTGCCAAAATTGGAGCTGGCGGCCATTTCTACATATTTTACGATGTTGCCTAAAATTCTACGACCTTCCAATACACCATCTAATAATACGGATAAACTTTTTTCCAGTAAGATAATATCCGATGATTCTTTGGCAATATCGGCCGCAGAATCTACCGAGATGCCAATATCGGCGGCGCGTAAAGCTGGTGCGTCGTTGATACCATCGCCCATAAATCCGACGGCATGTCCGAGTGAGCGTAAAGATTTTACAATTCTTTCCTTGTGTAGTGGTGTGAGTTTGGCGAAAATTTGTTTATCCAAAACCGCCACCTTTAGTTCCTCATCAGACATTTTTTCCAGATCTTCACCGGATAAAATATTGTCGGTTGGTAATCCGACCTGCGCACAAATTTTTTGAGTTACCAAAACATTATCACCGGTTAACACCATTACTTTGATACCACTTTTTTCCAACATGGCGATTGTATCTTTGGCCGTTGTTTTTGGTGGATCCAAGAAGGCCAAGAAGCCAATTAATATTAAATCATTTTCATCTTCGATAGTGTAGCGATTTTTTTCAGCCGGTTCTTTTTTATAAGCTACTGCCACCACTCTGAAACCATCGCTGTTCAATTCGTCTTCAATATTTTTTTTGATATATTCACTGGCTGATTTGATGTCTAAAATTTTTCCGTCTTTTTCAATGTGAGTACAATGAGCCGTAATTTCTTCAATCGCGCCTTTACAAATCAAGATGTGTTCTTGTTTGTCATTTTCTACCACGACCGACATACGACGACGCGCAAAATCAAAAGGAATCTCGTCAATTTTTTTATAATTTTTATCAATCTTTATTTCTTTTTTTACTTCGCTGTGTTTTAAAACGGCTTCATCCATTAAATTATTTAAACCGGTTTGGAAATAACTATTGAGATAAGCATATTGTAAAACTTGTTCATCTTCGGCTCCAGCTGTGTTTAAAAATCTTTCCAATACTACCCGTCCTTCAGTAATCGTACCGGTTTTATCAGTACACAAAATATCCATGGCGCCAAAATTTTGCACTGAGGCCAGATGTTTTACCACTACCTTTTTTTTCGCCATAGAAAGTGCGCCCTTAGATAGATTTACCGCGACAATCATTGGTAGCATTTCCGGCGTTAAACCAACCGCGACGGCTAAAGAAAATAAGGCCGCTTCCAACCAATTGCCATGACTGAAACCATTAATTAAAAATACGGCTGGAACCATTATCAAAATTATGCGCATCATCAACCAAGTAAATTTTTTAATACCAATATCAAAACTGGTAGGCGGCTCAGTGCTGGTCAAATCTTTGGCGATAGCACCGAGGTAAGTATTTTTTCCAGTCATCACTACCAATGCGCAAGCACTACCGCTTTCTACGTTGGTTCCCAAGAAGCAAATATTTTCAAAATCTAGCGGCTGGCAGTTTTCATCTTTTTCGGTTTTAACATGTTTTTCCGCCGGCATCGCTTCACCAGTCAGGGTAGATTGATTTATAAATAAATCTTTGGATGAAATCAAAACTACATCAGCCGGTACCATATCACCAGCCGATAGATGAATAATGTCTCCAGGTACTAAACACGCTAGAGAAATGTCCTTTGTTTTGCCATTGCGCGAAACGCTAGCGGTAGTGTGCACTAAAGCTTTTAATTTTTTGGCAGCATTGTCCGCTTTTAATTCTTGAACAAAACGTAAACAGACGCTCAAAATTACCATGGACATAATCATTATGGCCGAGCGCAGATCACCGGTAAAATAAGATATACCAGACAACACTATCAACAATAAGCTGAGTGGGTCGCGTAAATTATTAAATAAAAGCACTGGCCAAAATAATTTTTTTTCAACCACGGCTTCATTGTGTCCATATTGAAGCAAACGTTTTTTTGCTTCTTTAGAATCCAAACCTTTTTTAGCATTAGTTTGAAATTGTTTCAGCAGCTTTTCGCTACCTAGACAGGCAAGTTTAGCCAGGGGTTGGCCCATTTCCATAGTGGCCAATTTAGCAGTCTTGGCTTTTTGAGTACTGTGACTTAGCAGTCTTTTAAATTTAGGCATAGTATGTTTATTATATCAGAAAATACCAAATGTTTAAACAAAAAAAGTGAGGGGGGATTGACAAAAAATGAAAATAATATATAATTCTTATCACTATGCGGTAGTAGTTCAGTTGGTAGAACGTCTCGTTGCCAACGAGAAGGTCGCCGGTTCGAATCCGGTCTGCCGCTCTAAAACACCTAAAATTTGGGTGTTTTTTTATTTCTTTTAACACAAACCCTTGATTTTTGCTCAGTTTTATGTATAATAGCAATACCCGCGTGCGGGATTTGGAGGTGTCTCATGGCGAACAGCCGTGGTTTTGGATTGGCGGAAGTCGCAAAGGGAAGTCTCTCGATTGATGAAGCTCGGCGTCATTTTGAAGAGCAAGGCTACGAAGTCATCGCAGTTTCGCTCGATCCGGAAGGAGAGCGCTACATCGCGCAAGTACGCGACCTCGACGGCGTCTGACGCCACTCTGCACAAAGCACCCCCGGGAAAGCATCTGCTCCCCGGGTGAGGCAGCAGAAAAAAACCGCTCGACCCATGACTATCTTGTTAAAAATTTTGACGAGATGGTCATCGAGCGGTTTTTTTGTTGACATTATGGAAAAATTACTGTAGAATATCATCAAATTTGCAGTTACATCGCGGGGTAGAGCAACCAGGCAGCTCGCAGGGCCCATAACCCTGAGGTTCTCGGTTCAAATCCGAGCCCCGCAACTAATAAAAAGCCCGCTTATTTAGCGGTCTTTTTTATATACTCGGTCTTGGAGATAAAACCAAAAAATATAAGTTGTGGTTTTAAATTCTAATAAACTTTTTCTGTTAATCTGCAACTGCCAATACTATTTGGGATATCTTGTGGGGACGAAACAGTAAGTAAAAAATTATTTTTTAATGAGAGAACTAACGGATTTGGTTTTGACGTTGGGTCAGACTCAAGATCTTGAATTTCAGCATTATAGCCACTGATTGTTGTAACTGTGTAACTGTACCAAGGAGAATTTTTTGGCCACTGCTTATCAAGAGGCACATTCACGTTCAATGTCGCACCATCTTTTGTTGGTATCGCCTTAATACTAAAAAATTTACTGCATGAAGAAGCTGATAATAATTCAAAATGGTATTTAGAATTCTTATATACAATCACACTAGATGTTTTTGCTGAAACAGCTGAAACTAGAAACATCGAAAAAATACTGGAAATGAACACCAAATTCACAAATTTCATATAACAAAATAACCCTGTTGTATAGGGATATCTAATCTGCGGGGTGTCTGGGATTTGACGTACCTATTTAATTGGCGATTTAAAAATAAAAAAATCATCAACCACATTGCTTTATATATAATTAATTTATACACAAAGCAGTTTGGTGGTCGATGATTCTTCCTCCGCACTGGCGCCCTTTTTTATCGGGGCGGAGCACGGATTGGCATTTGTTTTTCCTTTGCCTGCTATTGACGCAGGTATTGTTGGTAGAGCGAGTCGATGTTTTCTTTGACCGAACGCTCTGGAATTTGTTGAATGGCGAAGTCCACTTTGAACTCCATCAAAGCAGCTTCATGCAGTGCCTTCGACAAAATGAAATGGCAAATCTCGTCTTCGCAAAGACCGTCAACGAAATGCCTTGAAATGGTGGCAAAGAACTGCTCGCGTGACAGCCTGCCTTCTTGGAGCATCTTCTCGGTGTTGCTCTTTGGACGGCGACGAAGCGCCAAGGCAATACCGATCAGCATCACCACGAAACTCGCGATGTATGGTTTGGTGCCCACAAGCAAGTTGTTCATAACAGTTTCCTCCAGTTGCTCTTCCTCACATTAGGCGTGCGACATGCACACTTTGGTGTAGGGGGAAGTTGTGGGTATATTACACTAATTTTAGTGGAAATATTACATTATATCTTTTTTACATAGTTTGCTTGCACCCATTCTTGTCCGCTAGAGATTCGCACCCAGCCGTTTTTTAATTGAAAAATTTGCAATGGAGTTCCTTTGGTCAATTTACGCACAACTGAAAATTTTGTTCCTGGACCGGTCCTGACTTTTGTACCGGCAGTAGTCGCGGTGGCTCGGTATAAAAGTGGGGTTGCTCCCATCAGATAAGGAAGAGTGCGTCCCGGTTCGACAAAATATTGACCCGGTAAATTGTAAGCGCAGGTGGCACTGCCACCACCGTCGGCTTGCAGTTGGTTTTCGACTGGTACTCCGGCCGCAATCAAAGCGTCGCTGGCTTCTTGAGCCGAAGCGCTGCGACTGCAATATATTACCAATTCTTTGCTATCTGGTTTTATGCCAACATATAAACGAGCGGTGGCTACGCCCACACCATCGGATTTTGCAGTGAAGGGAGAAAAACCTTCTACTGCTTGGTCACCGATAGTTGTGCTGGCAAAAATAGTTTCATCAAAATCTAAAATCTGTCCTTTGCCGGTGGTGTTGTTAATTATTAGCATGCGTCGGTCTTGAGTCGTGTCGGTTTCCGGTCGACTACCACTGGTTAGATAAGGTGTGCCTGAGGCGCTGGTCGAACGCAAACTTAAACTTAAATCGGTGGTAGTAACGGTTACATTAAAAAACGGCATATTCCAAAAAAATTGCATATCCGGATTATCCTTCTTCATTTGCTCGGCGACCATTCTGGGTACGGCCCAATCTTGGATTGTGTCTGTGGCTGTGAGATATTCGGAGGAAGTTGTGTCTAAAGAAGAAGTGTCTGTGTCGGAGCTATTTCCGGTTAAAGAAAAAAATGGTGGTTGAGCCGGCCCCCAGGAAATTGGCAGTGATGAAGATGAAACGAGTCGTACCTGGTCATAAGGTAAATATATAACAGTCAAGTAATCGCTGTAACCATTGCCGGTTGCGGCTTTAGTAAAACTAGCCACTCCTCGAGCTTTTGCCCAAGTAATCGGAGTGTAGCCGGTCGGAGTGGTTGGTTTCCATTCCGGTATCGGTTTTGTTGTTTTGGCGTTGGCTGCTGTAGATGATGTCATTAAGATAGCGATTGAAAACAAAATAAATATTTTTTTCATAGTTTTAAGATTAATTCATAGTTATAATATCTTATTTTTATATCAAAGTAAAATTTAATGTGGTATACTTAGATTATAAATATTTTTTTATGAAATTATTTGTTAGATGTATCTTGGTGCTAATAATCGTAAGCGGTTTTTTTGTTTTAAAGGTTAAAGCTGCCACTTTAGAAAATGGCACCGCCAAAAGTATTCCACAATCTTCTCATGTTGTGGTGGTGATGTTGGAAAATCATTCGTACAATCAAGTAGTGGAAAATAAAACCATGCCATATTTAAATTTGCTCATAAAAAAATATAGTCTGGCCAAAAATTATTTTGCCAACACTCATCCTTCGATTGGAAATTATTTTATGTTGACTACCGGGAAAATAATTACCAATAACGACAATTTCTCTGGCGTTACTGCCGAAGATAATATTGCCAAAGAAATTACCGCAGCTGGAAAAAAATGGCGAGTATATGCGGAGGGTTTGCCTAAAACCGGTTATATCGGAGGCAATACTAAACTTTATTTAAAACGTCACAATCCATTCGCGTATTTTAAAGATGTCAGAAATAATCTAGATCAAAAAAATAATTTGGTTCCATTTTCAAATTTTTCCAAGGATTCAGCGGCAAATAAGTTACCGGATTTTTCTTTTGTTATACCAGATGCTTGCAACGACGCGCATGATTGTTCGTTGACAGTAGCCGATCGTTGGTTAAAGAAAAATATTGATCCACTGATAAATAGTACCACTTTTAAAAATGACGGTTTGCTAGCAATCGTTTTTGACGAAGGTAAGGCTAGTGATAAAACTCATGGTGGTGGGCATGATCCGGTAGTGTTGGTTGGTTCCGGTGTGAAAAATGGTTTTCAGTCCGAGGTGTTTTATCAGCATGAAAATTTATTTAAAACCATTTTGCTTAGTCTCGGTATTAAAAAACTTCCCGGTGCCGCCTTGTCGGCAGATCCGATGATTGACTTTTTTAAGTAAACCAACAAAAAACCAGCCCATTCTCAGGGCTGGTTTTTAAATTTTGTTAGTTGCCAATTTTTTTAGTTTTAACAATCGCTTTTCCTTTTTTAGGATGGACTTTACTTTTAATTGAAGTCTTAATCATTGGTTTGATCGCTGGTTTGGTTGAGATGTTCACTTTAGTAGCAGTGACTATTAAGTTGACTTTATCT